>JAAXGS010000124.1:4616-8895 GCA_012271225.1 Dehalococcoidia bacterium
TGGAAGTCGATCATATCCGGGCGCGCAGGCCAACCGTCGGCTCACCGGGGGATGATGAGCTGTACAATCTCGCCCTGCTGCACCGCACCTGCAACGGCATCAAGCGCAACAACCTGACCCTTGAGCAGTTGCGTGAGCACAACGCCCTGAACGGGCTGCTCTATGTGAGCAGCCCCGGGGATCTTGTCGATCTGTTTGAGGCCACGCGATTTGCCAGTGAGCAGATTGCCATCCGCGCCGCCGCGCGCGGCGTTCAGGAAGAGTTGGCGGAGTACGACCCCGCCGCCGGCTAGCGGCGCGCCGTCAGCCCCGGGCGCGCAAATATCCCTGCGCATTTCCCCGTTCACCCAGCGGCGGTCAACGGCGTGGCGACGGGAGTTCAGCGCCCCCCTACAGCGTCAGGCGGGAGTAGAGCTGCGGGAGGCGCTTGGGGAGCAACTCAATGTCCGCCAGCACCTCATACGGCAGATCGCCGCACATCTCTTTCATGTAATCGTGTCCGGAGCGGTCCACCGTTAGCAGGAAGGGGATGATGCCCTTGGCCTTCGCTTCCAGCAGCGCCATGTGCGTGTCCTGAACCGCGTACTCCTTCTCCGCGCCCTCACGGCTGTAGCCCCGATCCTGCGGGCGGCCATCAGAGATCAGGAACAGCACCTTCGTCTTCGCGCTCGCGGCGTCCAGCTTGGCGAGCGCGTGGCGGATGGCCGGGCCCATCCGCGTGGCGTGCAGCGGCGTGATCCCGTCAATCCGTTTGGGCACCCGGTCTGAGAACGGCTCCTCCAGCCCCTTGACGCTGTAGAACTCCACGTTCTCCCGACCGTAGCCGGAGAAGCCGTAGATCCCGTACTGATCGCCGATGGTCTCCAGCGCGCGGATCAACAGCACCGTGGATTCTTTTTCAAGGTCTATGATGCGGAGATAGGACCGTTTCTGCTGCTCACGCCGCGTCCGGAGCCAGAAGAGGTACTGCCGGGGATCGTCCGGGATGTCCTCATCATCGTCCTCGTAATCGGAGCGTTCCTCGATCGCCTCCGCGGTGGATGCGCTCATGTCCAACAGAAAGATGACGGCGACGTCCCGCTCCGTCTTGTTGCGCCGCCAGTAGACCTTGTCATCTGGCGTCGCGCCCGCGCGGCGCTGGACAACGGCATCTATGACCGCGTCGAGGTCAAACTCCTCGCCGTCCGTCAGTCGTTTCTCCTTGCGGTACGTCTCCGGCACCATCATCTCAAATTGCCGCCGCACCTCATTGATCAGGCCGGCGTGCCGCTCAATCGTCTGCTCATAGAACTCGGCGGAGCCTTCCTGCATGGTGGACTCGCGGACGCGGCACCACGCGGGTTTGTAGTCGAGCGCGACAAAGTCCCATTCATCATAGAGGGCGGTTCGCTCCTCCTCCGGCAGGGGCTCCTCGCTCTCCTCGCCGTCCCCTTTGCCGGCGCCAACCTCGCCCATCTCATCCCTGAACTCCGCGTCCGGCCCCTCGATGGCCTCGCTCATCAGGCTGGAGATGAAGAGCCCGCTGGGATCGTCAATATCACCCTCAACGACGCTGGAGAGGTCGATTTCGGCGCTTTTCTCAAGCAGTTGACGCACCATCTCCTCCGTGATGGGCGGCGCGGACACGGTGTCGTCCGCGCGCTGCTGCCCCTTGCGGAGATTGGCGAGCGTCTGGACAAGCTCCGGCTTGAAATCGCCGCGATAGTCCACTTCCTGCGGGGAGTTGTACGGCACGTCCTGCTCCGTGCCCGTGCCGGGGACAAAGTCCTCGCCGCCCATCGAGGCGCTGTCCGCGTCCTGCAGGCCCTCCGCAGGCTCCCCGCCCAACTCATCAAGATCCATGTCCTCCCACTCCAGGTCCGGTTGCGGCGGCGTGTTCGGCACATTGATCAGCAGGCGGTACAGGATCACGGTGGCCTCCGCGCTGTCCTCCACGGTGGCGTCATCCTGGCGGAGCCGGGCCAGGATGCCGGCCATGCGGTCAACCACGTCCTTCACGTTCTGCGGGACGGGGATGCGATGCGGAGAGTCCAGCAGCGTCATGCGGATAAGCAGTTCAATCAATGCCTCTCGCAGGGGGAGTTGCTGCGGCGCGGGGCGGCCGATAACGGCCGCGGCCTGCACCATGCCGTACGCGCGGCGCAGCCCGCGGTAGTGATGCCGGACCAGGTGATCCACGCGGGCATCCTCCAGCGCGCCGAACACATCCGACGCGAGGCGGCGCTCCGGAAAGAGATCAAAGAACCGCTCAAAGTCTGAGAGCACGCCGACCACCGTGCCCGTCATGTCCGGATTTGGCGCGCTGGCCACCCGCTCCCGCGTTGTGGAGCCGGCGGGGGACTGTGACGCCCGGTTGGCCGCCAAAGCGGCGCGCGTGGTGGGGAAGATCGCTCCGGGGCGATGGAAGTCAAAATCAAAGCTGTGGAACTCAAGGTGCCCCGTCTGATGGGTGCAGAGGACCTTGAACCATCCGAAGTTGTCCTCCTTGGTCTCAAACAGGGCAATCTCCGGTGGAAGGAAGACGTTTCTGCCGTCCGTGGACGCGCGCTCCTCCGTGGCCCAGCCGATGCTGCGGTTGGCGAGCTCCGGCGTGGGGCGCATCTGCATATCGCCGCCGGTCAGGGCGCGCGCGTACATCTGCAGGATGGGGGCGACGTCCTCCAGGCTGACCGTCGCGGACAGTTCCTGCAGCAGCGCCTCTCCGCGCGCCGATTCCAGCTTGAAGAACGCGATGCCCGCCGCCTCATTCCTCTCGAGCAGGGCCGCGCCCTCTGAGAACCAGCGGCTCAGATTATCGGCGTCGATGCGTTCAAGGGCGATGGGCGCCGCGCGCAGGAACTCAACGGCCGCCTCCTCGGAGAGGCCGCTGAGCGCCTCGAAATCGTCCAGGGCCTGCCGATGCATGTGCAACGGCAGGTCACTGATGGCGCGGGAGCCCTCCGCCAGGAAGGACAGATACCGCTTGCCGCCCGCGTCCGCCAGTGAAATGGCAAGGGAGAGGAACCGCTCCCGCTCCGGACGGGCGATGCGGGGCAGGGCGACGGCGGCGGCGCGCTGCGTCTCCTTGGCGTATTTCCAGTTGCGGCCCGCGGTGGCGCGCAGAAGCTCCAGATACGCATCCACGGTCTCCTGATCCACGTACGGCAGCGCGTCCGCCGCCATCGTCAGGCATTCCTCCGCCAACTCGCTGGAGTGCCGCGCCACCGTGTCCAGGAATCCGGCAAAGGACGCGAGATCACTCAGGTGGACATGGGCCAGCAGAGCCGGGCTGAGTTCAAAGAACCGCGCGGCCAGCGCGCCGGACTTCCACGTTCCGTGGAACAGCGCCTCCGCGGCGGCAATCCACGTGGGCAGACGCCGCACGTTCTCTCGCTCCAGGAACGGGGCGCTGGCGCGGAAATAGGCGGATGCCAGTGCGGCGGAATGCGCGGACAACTCCCGTCCGCTCTCAGACCACACCCGCGCGTCATGCGGTCTCTCCAGCGCGTCCAGCACGGCGGGAGACCATCGGACAAACTCCGCCGTCGCCTCCCATGCCCGGAAGGACGCCCCCGCAATGTCCAGCGCGGCGGTCAGCCACTCATCGTACAGATCATGGTCGCCAAGCCGATGCTCCACGTGCTCCGCGGAGCCGTGGAACGCCTGCCCCACGGCCGCCGGCAGCGACAGGAGTTTGCCGACAAGCTCCTCACGCGTCGGCGGCGCGGCGCCCGGTCCGTTCTGGTCTGATGTCATGCGTTTCAGGCGGTTTTGTCAGGCAGCGCGGCGTTTCCGCCCGCGCCCGTGGTCATAGTTCCGGTTTGGTCTCTACTCAAAGATGCTGGTGGTGATTTCCCGAATACTCCGCTGGACGGAGGGGTCATCCGTGAGCGCGTCCGCGATGGCCACGTCACACGCGCGGCGCGCGGCCACGCCCCTCTTGATGAGCTTTCCGGCATAGATCAGCAGCCGTGTGGACACCCCTTCCTGCAGGCCGTGCTCCTTCAGATTGCGTACCTTCTCGCCCAGCCGGGCCAGCAGATCGGCGGAATCGTCATCCACGCCGCTCTCAGCCTGCACAATCTGCGCCTCCGCCTCACGCGGGGGGTAGGTGAACTCCATGGCGACAAAGCGTTGCCGGGTGGACTGCTTCAGATCCTTCAGGGCGCTCTGGTAGCCGGGATTGTAGGAGATCACCAGCAGGAAACCGTCCGCGGCCTCCAGCACCTGCCCCTTCTTCTCCACAGGCAGCAGCCGACGGTGGTCCGTCAGCGGATGGATCAGCACCGTGGTGTCCTTG
>JAAXGS010000125.1 GCA_012271225.1 Dehalococcoidia bacterium
GCCGAATGTGACGGCGGGGTTGAAGTGCGCGCCGGAGATGTGGCCGACGGCGGCGACGCCGATGAAGATCGCCAGCCCGTGAGCAAAGGCAATGAGCAGGGGGTTGCTGTCATTCATCGCGGTGGCCGTCAGGACGGATCCCGCGCCAATCACCAACAGCACAAAGGCGCCAAACGCCTCCGCGATAGACTGCTTCGCAATTTCAGGCACGTTCACTCCGCCTCCCCTGCCTCATCGGCCCCGGGTAATCTTGTCGAACACTGCCCGCCCGCGCCGTCAGGCGGCGCGACGGTGAGTCTCGTTTCAGGTGGTCAGCACTATCTTGCCAAAAAAGTCCCGCGATTCCATCAGTCGATGCGCCTCCGCCGCCTCGGACAGCGGGAAGACGCGCCCAACCGTTCCCCTCAGCATGCCCTGGCGGGTCAGGCGCATGACCGTCTCAAAGTCGGACGTGCGGAACCCGCCGATGCCCATGATCTCAAGCCCGCGCAGGAACGTCTGCCCAAGATGCAGGGACACGCGGTGGCCGGCGGTGACCCCGCACGTCACGAATCGTCCCTGACGCCCCAGAACGCGGAAGCTGCCGTCCCATAACGGCGCGCCGACGCTGTCGATGATGACATCCACGCCCTCGCCCTCCGTCAGCGCCAGGACGATCTCCGGCCATGTCTCCGGGTCGGCGTAGTTGACGGTCTCATCTGCGCCCATCTCGAGGGCGCGGTCCAGCTTCCAGTCCGCGCCGGCCGTGGCGATGACGCGGCAGCCCAGCAGCTTTGCGATCTGCAATGCGGCGGTTCCGACGCCGCTGCCGATGGCGTGAACCAGCACCGTCTCACCGGGCTGCGCGCGCGCTTTTGTCGTCAGCATGCGCCACGCCGTCTTGAACACAATGGGCATCGCCGCGGCGTCCTCAAAGGAGAGGGTGTCCGGAATGGCGTGGACGCTGCGGGCCGGCACCGCGATCATCTCCGCGTACGTGCCATCCAGGCGTGATCCGAGATCGAAGCGGTTTCCGCAGTCCTCATCCCGCCCCGACCTGCAGGATGAGCATGTCTGGCATGGCATCCGGGGATCAGCCACCACGCGCGCGCCGGGCAGAATGCCCGCCTCCAGCGCCGCCGCGCCGGCATCAAGCACCTCTCCGGCTAGGTCCAGGCCAAGGATGCGGGGCAGACCGACCATGACGCCGTTCTCCCCGGCGCGGGCGTTCAGATCAAAGCGATTGACAGAGGCGGCGCGGATGCGGATCAGGACGGAATCGTCGCCGCGCATCTCCGGGTCCGGCGCGTCGCCGTAGATCAGCGCCTCCGGCCCGCCGCGCTCCTCAATGTAAACGGCCTTCATCGTCCGCGGCCTCCGGCCTATCCCTCACCCGCCGCCTCGGAGCCCGGCATGCCCTCCGGTTCCCGGATCTTGCTGCGCATGGCGATGTACAGCGTTGGCACCACCAGCGCCACCACAAAGCCCAGCAGGGTCAGCGGCCCCAGTATGAGCAGCGCCACCACGGTTGGAATGGCCCACATATGTTCTCTCCCCTGTCAGCGCGCCCCGGCGGGGCGTTCCTGCGTTTCCCTCTCAG
>JAAXGS010000126.1 GCA_012271225.1 Dehalococcoidia bacterium
GGCTCCCCGATGGCCGATTTCTTTGTGGTTTTTGCCGTCGCCGCGGACGATGGCACCGCGGGCCTGACGGCCTTCCTTGTCGATGTCCCGCAGCCGGGCGTCATCTTTCTGCGGCGTGATGAGGGCATGGGACTCAAGGGGATGCCCCACTGCGATTGGTCGTTCGACGGCTGCCGCGTTCCGGCGTCGCACATCATCGGCAGTATCGGCGAGGGGGCGGACATTGCCCGACTCAGTATGAACGCGATTCAGCCGCTCCTCGCCGCGCGCGGGCTTGGCGCGGCGGAGGAGGCGCTGGCCTTCGCGCGCGACTACACGAACAGGCGGCGCATCTACGGCGGTCTCCTGTCCGACCTGCAAACGACGCAACTTCACCTCGCAGACATCGCCGTCAACGTCGAGGCGACCCGTCTGCTCACGTACCGCGCCGCGCGGATGGTGGATGAGGGCCGATTCCGTGAGGAATCCGACGCCGCCGTCCTGAATATCGCCAGGTTGACCGCCGCCCGCGCCGCCGTCCACGCCACGGATCACGCCATGCAGGCGGTCGGCGGCCATGCCTATATGGAGGTGCATCCCCTTGAGCGCATGTACCGGGACGCTCGCCACCTGAGCCTGTACATGGGCACAAGCGAGGTGTTGAGCCTCCGCCTCGCCCGCGCCGTCCTTGACGGAGGCCTCGATTACGGCCCGTCCGTCTCCCGTCAGGCAACGGAGGAGAGATCGCGCCGGGAGTCCGGCGGCTAGCGCGCGGCGCGAGTTTGCGGCGCCCACGCCTGTCCGCGCCACTGCCCAAGAGGGGCGCATGGCGTGGGCTGCCCCACCCTACATCATGCGGGCATCGTCCGGCCCCATCCCGGGCGGCGGACTCTCCTCATGCGGGCGCAGGTCCGGCCGCATGCGCAGCCAGCGCGGCAGCGGCCCGCGCGCCGGTTGACGCTCCTGCGGCACCTCTCCATCCGGCGTTGGCCGCGTGCGCGGCGGCGGATAGGCGTCACGCACGCTTGTCCACGTCTGCCGGATGAGTCCGATGTCCGTATTCGAGGGGGCGATGCCGCCGTACCGCGCCTGAACAAAGGCATCCGTGAAGATTCCGATATCCTGCCGGCTGAAGAGCCTCCGCAATTCGCCGCGAAACTCCTCCGGCGTCTGCCAGACCGCCCGCTGCAGGCCGTGATCCTCCGCCAGCGCCAACAGACCGCGATAGGCGCCCAGCGCAATCGACACCGGGCTGTTCGGATCCAGATCGGACATGCCGTCGTCATGCTTTGGAGTTCGTCTGAATCTGGCGGCCAGGGCCGACAGCGCCGAGGACAGATCCTCCACGATGGTCGTCTCTCCCTGCAGCCGCTCCCGTTCCTCCCCGGGCATCATCTGCGCGCGGCGTCCGCGTATGCCGGAGAACAACCGCCACAGGAACAGGGCCGTGGCGGCAACCGCCGCGCCCAACGCCGTCCAGGCAGCGACGCGTGACAGCCAGTGGAGCAGCCGGTTGGACCCCTCCTCACGCGTGAAGATGCGGTCAAAGTCCGGGGCGGGCGGCAGATTGAACTCCACGCCCGGCCCATCGCGCGCAAAGAGGCTGATCAGCGCGAAAAAGGCGTACACCACCGCGCGGACAATCAACTCCAGCACCCAGCCGATGACGGCCGCAATTGGCGCAAGAATGCCGGACGCATACTGAAAAACCGTGGCGGAGACGCGGCCAAGCTCTCCCTCAGCCGCAATGGCCAGCAGCACGCTGCCAAGGACGATTCCGCCAACGGTCAGCGCCATCATGCGCGGCCAGTCACGCAGACCGGCGCTCTGCTGCGGCGACATCGACGTGATGTGCGCCAGGGCAAAGGCGGCAATGCCGGAGCCGAAGAAAAGGAAGGTGGGAACCGGCGTTCCGATGGAGATTGTGAGAATCACGTCCGTGACCACGCCCACAACGACGACGATCGCGCCGATTCTGAACGACTGCGCAAGGGATGCCAGCCACACGGACTCCTGCCCAAGATGCGTGCCGCGCCACCAGAAGACGCCAAGCAGCACACCCCCCGCGACGAGATGTCTGGCAACCGTCCAGTCCTGCGCGAGCAGGAACGGCCATGCGAAGTCCCAGCCGACCTGCGGGAGGATCGCAATGCCGATGTAGATGACAATCACGCCGGCCATGGCGGCGATCGCGCGCGCCGCGCGCATCGGCGCATCTGACGGCACAACCCACCGCGTCAGGGCGAATCCTGCCACGGCAACCAGCAGTGCCTGCCAGACGGGGACCGCGCTCTCATGCGCCCCGATCAACAGCAGCGCCAGCGTGCTCGCAATGCTGATCCAGGCGATCTCCATCGACAGGCGCGCGCCCTCAAGCGCCATGGGCGCCCATCTCATGCGGACACCGCCCCTGTGGGAACGGCCACGTGCCCGGGGCCGCCGTCCACGCCCGGCCGGAACACCGCCTCCCGCTCCAACCGGGCCATCTGTTGGCCGATTTCATAGACGGTGATCCCCGGGGCGTCCATCGGAGGCGGGGGCGTCTCCGCCGTCCAGACGATGCTCAACCGCGCGCCGTGGCGGCGCAGAGCGCGCAGGGCGGTGATCGTCGCCTCATCCAGCACGCTTGTCACCATGACGATCGTCGCTCCGGCGGGGAGCTGCCGCGTCTGCTCGATGATGAATTGCGCCATGGGTTGACGACCCACCGGCGTCACGACGGCCAAGCTCTCAAGCACCGTCGTGAACTGCTGCCGCGTCCGGTTTGGCATGACGCGAATCGGCTCATCCGTCAAGGGTGAGACGCAGTTGGTCAGGAATCCGAACGCGATCTTGTTTGCGGAGGCCCACTCCGCAATGGAGGCCGCGGCGGTCACGCCCCGCTCCAACAGCACGGGGGAGTACCCCCACTGCCCCTCACTGACCGTCAACGTCTGCGCGTTCAGCACCACAATCACGGTCTCAGACACGGACGGCGCGAACAGCCGGACGGTGAGCGCCTGCGCGCGGGCTGTTGCCTTCCAGTCGACGCGACGGAGCGCGTCACCCGCCTCATACAGCCGCAGGCCGCGCAGCCTGCTTGGGTCTTCATGGTACGGCTGCCCGCCGCGGAGTTCTCCAAACGGGCGGCGGGCGGGAATCCCCAGCGTGGGCAGCGGCAATGTCTGCGGATAGACGATGACGTGCTGCCATGCCGTTTCCTGCCGCTCTGTGAAGAAGAAGCCGAACACGTCGCCGCTCATCACGACTGCCGGGCCAAATCGGTACAGCCCGCGGCGGCGGCACTCCATCACAAACCGCCACGTCACCCGTTCATACCGCGCAAGAGAGGTGGCCCGCGTCATGGAGTATGTCCCCTGCTCCACTCGGAGAGCGCGCGGCTTGCCGGCCTCCTCCAGCCCCGTGGGAAACTGGTCCTCCATGGTGACCCACGGCATCGGGATGGCCTTGCGGTTTGTCACGCGAAGCTGAACGCTCACCGTGTCGCCGATGAACGCCCGCGTTACCGAAAGCGACCGCTCAAACGTGACGCGCGCCAGGCAGACCCGGTTCCACCCCCACGCCACAAGCCACGTCAGCAGCACAAGCGCGCCAAGCCCCACCAGCAGGCCCTGCCCCCTGACAAGGCCGACCAGCATGAGCAGGCCAAACGTCGCCAGCCAGCCCCCCGTAAGCGTGAGCATTGCCCTTAAATCAATCCGCAGTGACGCCTTCCGCCGCGACGGCGTCTTCCGGCTGCCCGCTTATGGGAACTCGCACGCTCCGAAGCACGTCCTCAACGACGTCAGTCGCCGTTTGGCCGCGGAGCCGCGCCTGCGGGCTGAGAATGAAACGGTGGCTCAGAACGGACGGAGCCATGTACTTCACATCATCAGGAGTCACGTACGCCCGGCCGCGCTGCAGCGCCAGGGCCTGCGCGGTCTGATACAGGGCCAGAGAGGCGCGCGGGCTTGCTCCCAGATCAAGGGACGGATGCCCGCGCGTCGCGTGGACCAGCGCAATGATGTACTGCTCCAACGCGGGCTCCACGCGCGCTGAGGACACCTGTTCCTGCAAGCTCAGGAGATCCTGCGGCGACAGCGCGGGGCGCAGGCGCTCCAGTGGATCATCCCCCGTGAACCGATGAATCATGCGCCCCTCCTCCTCGGCGGAGGGGAAACCGATGCTGAGACGCATCAGAAACCGGTCAAGCTGCGCCTCCGGCAGTGGGAATGTTCCCTCCAACTCGATGGGGTTCTGCGTGGCGATCACAAGGAACGGCGCGGGCAGCGGCAGCGTCTCGCCCTCAATCGTCACCTGCCTCTCCTGCATGGCCTCCAGCAGGGCGGACTGCGTGCGCGGCGTGGCGCGGTTGACCTCATCCGCCAACAGAATCTGCGAGAAGATCGGCCCGCGCCGCAACTCAAACTCGCCGGATTTCTGGTTGAAATAACTGATGCCCGTGATGTCCGCCGGCATCAGGTCAGGCGTGAACTGCACACGGCTGAATGAGCAGCCGAGCGCCGCGGCCAGCGCCTTTGCCAGCGTGGTCTTGCCGCTCCCCGGAACATCCTCAAAGAGCAGGTGGCCGCGGCACAGGAGCGCCGTCACCGCAAGCTCAATGACGTCCTGCTTTCCGACGATGACGGAGCCGACGCTTTCGGTCAGCCATCGCGCGGCCTCGCTGATGGGCATCGCGTCGTCAGTGATTGCGCAGCCTCCTCCCGAGTATGAGCAGTTCCTCACGGGACAGGCCCGCGCATGCTGTTCCCACCGGCCTCCTCCCGGGTCCGGGCAGTTTTCCGCGATGACGCCTGAGCCGCCCTGCGCGGAATCCCGCCAAAGACATTGACACAAGTATACGGCTTGCCCACCGATGGGCGCGCGCGTTTACGCTGCGCTGCGGCGCGCCCGCGCATCCGCATTGAAACTGCGCACCTTATGTCCACGTTGGAACTGACTTGGAGGCGGTGCAAGCACGCGCGCACCCCTACGCGTTCAGTTCATCCCGTGCTAGCAGAGGGCGTCGGCTCCGCTGTGGGGACGGGGGTTTGGGCGGGGACGGTGGCGTCGCGGATGCGGAGCATGATCAGGTCTCCATCGTGCCAGGGCTGTGTGGCGACTGACCAGGTCAGCGTGCCCGCCGCGCTGTCCACGGTTGCGGCATCCGCCGAGAGGGTCAGTGACACCGAGGCATCCAACTCAATGAAGTCAATGGCGTTGCCGGTCAGGGATGTATACGGTGACAGTGTGAGCACGACGGAGCCGCCCTGCCACGTCAGGCTCTGCAATGCGCTGTCCACATCGCCGATGGTGAAGGCCGCGGGGGAGAGATCCCCGTTGGCAGTTGTGTCCGCCCCCACCCCGGTTCCCGTGAGCGCCACCGGATCAAAGAACGCCTCATGCACCGTGCCAGAAGGCGCGGTAACGTGCGCAGCCACCCCT
>JAAXGS010000127.1:0-13081 GCA_012271225.1 Dehalococcoidia bacterium
AGATGCGAGTTCGAGAAAGACAGCTGCCACATTCGTCATTCCCGCGAAGGCGGGAATCCAGAGGGGCGGGGATTGGGGCGCCAACGAAACGCAAACGCTTCCAGCGAGGTGCACCCATTTTCATACTTTGGTGTGCCGGCACAAGCCGGGATGAGTGATTGGTACGAACATAGCCTTCCTTGTCGACGGTCCGGCCCCCAAACTCGTCTTTCCAGCGAAAGTATGTCCCGTATCCGCCTTCGCCAAAGGCGAATACGCCTCCGGAGTATCTGTCGGGCTGGAATCCAGAAGGGGAGGGGAGGGGTGAGACCACCATACCGACTACCAACCCCGGCGGGCCGTGATTTTCATTCTCTTATGCGGCCTGCGCAAGGCAATGGTGATTCCGGCGAAGGTATGTCCCGTATCCGCCTTCGCCAAAGGCGAATACGTCCCCCGCAGGCGATCTGCCTCCGGCATGGCCTCCGGAGTATCTGGCGGGCCGGAATCCAGAGGGGTGGGGAGTGGGGAAAGCGTAGCGAGGGGGCTTGTCCCCCGCAGAGCTCGGGATTGTTACCGACCTCCTGAATCCCACCCCGCCCGAATTGTTGGACCCGCGAACCACCGAAGCTAACGCTCCGCGAGTGGCGCCTGCCGAGGTGAACGGGTTGTTGCTGGACCTCTCTGGCAACGCTCTCGCCGGACTCTCCGCAGACCCCAATGGTGCCGCGGTGGCACATGAGAGAATACTCCCCGTCAACCTCACAAACGGGACGCTACTCTCCCTTTGGGCCCTCTACTCGTTCCATATAACCTTTCCGGCAACACTCTGATTTCCTATTGGAATGCTGGTCAATTTCCTTCTATGCTCCTGTCTTGTAGATCTCACAATTGTGCGATCAAGAGAAAAGGCAACCACGGTCCCTTGTGGCGTTGACTGCCTTCAAATGCGTAAGGTATCTTGGCGTTTCAAACCCCTTCGAGGTGTTGACACAGGGCGCAAATCGGATTCGCGACGACCTTTTCCCATTTTGGGCACAACCCCTCGAACGACATTAGTATTCCCCAGTCTAGAACGCTACCGGAGAAAGAGAAATGAGTATCGATCAGATGAGCTTCTACAAGCGCAAGCTCGAGTTTGAATTGGACTCGGCGGACCTACATGAGGCCCTGGAAAGGGGCGAGCCAACTATTGTTGTCGATGGACGTTCGGCCGTCGCCTACGCCAGAGAACATATCGTCGGCGCCATCAGCCTCCCCCATAGGGAAATCAACGCCCAAAACACGTCGTCGCTCGACAAGTCGAAGCTGTACGTTTGCTACTGCGACGGCATAGGTTGCAACGCCTCGACCAAGACAGCCCTCAAGCTTTTGACGCTGGGATTCCAGGTGCGCGAACTGATCGGAGGTCTCGACTGGTGGAAGCGTGACGGCTACGCCACTCATGGCGACGAAAGCCGCACGGAGACCGGGATCAAGTGCGCGTGCTGACCGCGAGAGCCACAGGCAAGGAATGTGAAGGGCTATCTCACCGGTTCTAACGGGAGGCGGTGAGCCATTGGGCGCGCATTGCGGCTGCAAGGGGCGGCGCCTGCCCCCTGCGGGCGCGTCTGTTTACCGGCCCTCCATATCCTCCCGCAGGCGTTCCTCCTGTTCCATCTGCTCCGGAGTCATCACCTCGGCAAAGTCGGCCGTCTCATACAGGGGGCGAATCTCAATCTTGCTGGGGCCCGGCATCGGATTGGGGCCGCGCCTCACCCACTCCAGGGCCTCGTCCATATCCCTCACCTCCCACAGCCAGAACCCCGCCACCAGTTCACTGACGGCCGGGAAGGGGCCGTCAGTGACGGTACGCCCTGCTCCATCGAAGGCCACCCTCTTGCCCTCTGACGAGGGCCTGATTCCTTCGCCGCCCCGCATGATGCCCGCGTCGATGAGTTCCTGGTTGTAGTTCCCCATGGCCTCGAGGAGTTCGGACGAGGGCATGATGCCCGCCTCACTCTCCGCGGTTGCCTTGATCAGAACAATAACGCGCATCTGCGGACTCCTTTGGTGTGGTCAGTTTTCCTAAAAGCATAGGCCTGTCAGAGGAAACGATACAGGAAGGGTTGAACCCCCACTCCCCCCTATCCCTGTGCGGTATGGTATGAATCAGCAAGCATCGGTCAATCATCACAAGCCACGGCGACGTGGAGCAATCGCGGCGCGGCGCGGGCGCTCCCGGACGAGGCAGCGCCGGGGCCGGGCGTCAGAGCAACGGCCCCTGAGAGCAAGCCGGAGGTCATATAACGGTGAAAGCGGAGACGAAGGAGCGGATCGATACCCTGCTGCGTGAGTTCCACGATCTTGGCTCACGGCTGGTGGGGTACCCGTGCAATCAGGACTTCGATTACTCGGCGCTGCTCCCCTTCCTCAGCTTCTCGCTCAACAACGTTGGCGATCCCTTCCATGCCAGCAACTTTCAGAGCAACACCCATGAGATGGAGCGTGAGGTCATCGGCTTCTTCGCTGATCTGATGCGCCTGCCGCGGGATGAGGCATGGGGATATGTGACCTCCGGCGGCACGGAGGGCAACATGTACGGCATGTACATTGGGCGTGAGCTGTTCCCCAACGGCGTCGTGTATTTCTCACAGGACACGCACTACAGCGTGGTCAAGATTCTTCGCGTCCTCAAGGCGCGCAATATCATGATCAAGAGCCAGGACAGCGGAGAAATAGACTATGACGATCTCTATGAGACCATCCGCATCAACCGGGACGTGCCCGTTATTGTCATGGCGAATATCGGCACCACCATGAAGGGCGCGGTGGATGATGTGTCCCGGGTGCGGGAGATTCTGACCGATCTTGCCGTGACGGACTCCTACATCCACGCCGACGCCGCGCTCAGCGGCATGATCCTGCCCTTTGTCGATGATCCCCAGCCCTACGGGTTTGACGAGGGCTTTGACAGCGTGGCGATCAGCGGCCACAAGATGATCGGCTCTCCCCTGCCCTCCGGCGTCGCGCTCACCAGGCGCGCGTACGTCTCCCGCATCGCCCGCGCCATTGAGTACGTGGGCGTGCTGGACACCACGCTGACGGGATCGCGCAACGCCCTGACGCCACTCATGATCTGGTACGCTCTGCGTGAGCATGGGACGGAGGGCTTCCGGGACATCGTCCATGCGTGTCTGAACGTTGCCGAGTACGCCGTTGCCCGCTTCACCGATTCCGGCATCCCGGCGTGGCGCAACAAAAACTCCCCCACGGTCGTTTTCCCCAAGCCGTCCGATGAGGTGGTGCGCAAGTGGCAGATCGCCCCGTATGAGGACATCGCGCATCTCATCACAATGCCGCACGTCACGCGCGAGATCGTCGATGCCGTCGTGGACGATGTTCAGCGGTCCCTGCGGCAGGCGGGATGAACAGGAAAGAGCAGGACAGGAGAGAGGCACAGGCCATGAGAAACAACAGGATCATCATCATTGCCAGGAATGAGGTGGGGATTATCGCCAGCATCAGCCGGGCACTGGCGGACACGGGGGTCAACATCGAGACGATCAGCGCGGAGGGGCGGCTGCATGAGCAGGGCGTCATTACCCTGACGACCGATGCCTACGACGAGGCGCTGCGGACGCTGACGGACGCGGGGTTCAAGACGGTGACGGACGATTCACTGCTGCTCCGCCTCCAGGACGAGCCCGGCGCGCTGGCGAAGATTGCGGAGAGGTTCCGGGACGCCGGCGTGAATATTCAGAGCCTGCACATCCTCAATCGTCAGGACGGCCACACTTTGCTGGCCCTCTCCGCCGACGACCGCGCGAAGGCCGAATCCCTGGTGGACAAGGACGCGCTGGTCTAGCCTGCCCTGCCCCCTTTCCGCCTACGCGAGACAACCCTCGGCCTCGCTTTCCGCAAGACAAGGGCGCACATCTCGCCGCTCCTTATGCATCGACCCAAATGGATAAGGCCATTGTTAGAATGATGTGGTCACAATAACTGGTTGGAGTTGTACATGCGTGAGATTCAAGCCACTGAAGCCAAGACGCGCCTGGCAGAACTCCTTCGTGCGGTCGAGCACGGAGAGACCGTCGCCATCACCCGGCACGGCAGGACGGTCGCGCATCTTGTTCCCGCTCCTGCGCAGGACCGCGCGCGCCGCCAACTGGCGGTGGAGCGTTTCCGGCAGCGCCGCGCCGGATGGGAACGCGCGGCTTTCCCCACAGAGGAGATACTCGCCGCGCGCCATGAGGGTCACCGCCTGTGAGCGCGTTGGTTGTCGATGCGTCGGTTGTCATCGCGTGGCTTTTTGACGATGAGGATGAACCGCGCGCAGACAAGGCGCTTGAACACCTCGCGGAGGAGGGAGCGCTGGTACCGCATCTGTGGCATCTGGAGACCCGCAACATACTGCTAGTGGCAGAGCGCCGCGGGCGTCTATCCGCGCACGCAGCCAAAGAACGTCTGGATGCGCTGAAGGGCTTGCCCATCCAAACAGATGATGAGCCTGACCTTGACTCCGCTCTTGACCTGGCGAGAGCCCATAACCTGTCTTTCTATGATGCCCTCTATCTGGAGCTGGCCATAAGAGAGCGCACAGATCTGGCAACGCTGGACAGAGCGCTTGGTCAGGCTGCCATGGCCGAAGGGGTACAGCTGTCAGTTACATGATGCCGCCGCATCGGGCGGCGGGCGCAAAAGTAAAATACGCGGCAACCCATCAGGGTTGCCGCGTATTTCTACACCTCACTATTCAGCCCAGCCTCCTCACTCTACCGTTTCAGCGCAGTCACCTTAGCAGTTCAACGCGAACGGCTTGCCGGTTCAGTGGCGGTGGCTGCCGTCATGCGGGCTATGAGCCGGGGCGGCGGACTCCGAAGATGTAGATGGCTGCCCCGATAATCACGACTGCCGCGCCTGCGCCCACCAGCACAATCGGGTTCAGGCCCTCAGTCACCGGAGGCTGCGGCGTCGGCGCGATCGTCGGTGTCGGCGCGATTGTGGGCGGCGGCGTTGGCGTCGCCGTCGCCTCCGGCGCGACCGTGGGCGTTGGCGTGACCGTTGGCCGCGGCGTCACCGTCGGGCGCGGGGTCGAGGTTGGACGCGGCGTGGCCGTCGCGGTTGGCGTGACCCGCGGCGTCGGTGACGGTGTTGGCGTCACGGACGGTGTCGCCGTTGGCGTGGCCGTCGCGGTTGGCGTCACTGTCGCGGTCACGGTGGCGGGCGCGACGGTTGGCCGCACAATGGGCGCCACCGTTGGCACCGGTGTGGGCACCTGCGTGGCCGTGGGCTCCGGCTTGGGTGTTGGCGCGGGGCGCGGCGTCGGCGGCGGCCCCGTTCTGCCGATGCCCTGGATGGACCACTCGCTCGTGCCCTCAGCGTTGGTGGCGCGCACCTGCACCTCGTACTGCACGCCGACATTCAGCCCGGTGATGATCGTGGAGAGCGGATCCGGGACGAAGGTCATGCTTGTTGGCCACTCGGTCCAATCAGTGTTGCTGGAGCGGTACTGCACATCGTAGTCCGTGATCGGCGGGCCCGTATTGGCCGGCGCGCTCCACGTCACGAGCAGCTGCCTCTGGGCGAACTGCGTGACCAGTGGCGCAGCGGGCCTGGATGGGGGCTCATTGTTGTCGGTCACCGTGACCGTCACAGCGATGGACATATCGGGCCCCGCGTCCGGCATCATGTTCGCGTCACGCCCGTCGCTCACCTGGACGGTCACGTTGTAGACATTGTCCGTGTCAGCATCCGTCGGCCTCTCGAAGTCCGGCGGGGTCCTGAACGTCAGGTCTCCCATGTCGTCGATGTCGAAGTCGCCTGCGTCAACGCCGCTCAGGGTCCAGATGAGCGGGTTCTCCAGTGTGTCGTCCTGCGTGTCCTCATCCGTGGCCGCATAGCGCGCCACAACCTCGGTTCCGTTCTCCGGGAAATCGTCCCGCGTCGCCGGCCCCGTCAGGACTGGATCCTCGTTCACGTCGATGACGGTGATCGTCACGGTGATGTGGTTGTCCACGACCGTGTCAGCAATGCCCTCCCGGTCCTTGCTGTCGCTGGCGCCCACCACAACGGTGTAGGTCACCCGTTCCTCGTAGTTCAGGGTGACTCCGGCAGCCACGGACAACTGGCCGGTGGACGTATCGATGGCGAACGAGGCCGCGTCATCCCCGCTCAGGCTGTACGTCACGACGTCCATAGCAGGAGTGGCGGTATCGGCGTCAGTGGCCGTGATAGGGCCTCCGATGTTCTCACCGGGATCCGTGTTCTCATTCACGGTGCGGGTGGTCTCTGCGCCCTCATCGAATATCGGGACCGCGCGGTTGGCGGTGTCTCCGAACGCCAGTATTGTGGCCGGCGTGATGGCGCTGAGGGTCTTGCCGGAGGCATGAGCATCCGTGTAGCTGGCGGTGACCCGCAGATAATTGTTCAGGTCGGCTGCCACCGGCGTGTATGTTGCCGCCGTCGCGCCGCTGATGTCTGTCCACGTTCCCGTGCTGCCGTCCCAATCGCTGGAGCTGGCCCACTGCCAGGTGACGGCCGTCACGCCGCCGTCCTCGTCCGTCAGGGTAACCGTCAACTCCTCTGACACCTCGTAGATCTGCGCTGCCGGGAATTCCAGCGTTCCCGCCTCATCAAGGTTGCTCACGGTGATGGTCACGTTTATCGTGTCGTCCACCGTGTCATCCGGGGCTCTGTCAGCGGCAAGCCCGTCATGGACGGTGATCCTCATCAGGTAGACGTTGTCTCCGTCAGCGTCGCCGGGGGCCTCGTAGTTCAGAGGCTCCTTCGTCTGCAGCTGGCCGGTGGCGGCGTCAATGGCGAAGGTCGTGAAGTCCCCGCTGGGGGGTTCGGTGTCGATCAGGGCGTAGGTCAGCGGGGGATCCCACGGGTTCGATATGGAGTTCATGGCCGCGACGGGAGCGCCGATGTTCTCACCGGTGGCCGTGTTCTCATCCACGTCGCGCGCGCCCGTCTCCGCAGCCGGGAATTCCGGGGGGATCCAGTCCGGCGGCGCGGGGACCGCGGTGGTCGTGACAGCCTCCCCGCTCTGGCCCGCAGCGAACCCGTCGCCATACATCACCGTGACGCGCAGATACTTGCCGACGTCCTCCGGTGAGACCGGCGTGTATCTAATATTCGTCGCGCCGGTGATGGCGCTCCAGGGGCCCGTGGCGGAGTCGCCCCGGTGCCACTGCCACATGATCGTGCCCGGGATGACCCCGTCGTCGTCCAACACGCCGGCTACCAGTGGGACATCGACTCTCGGCGTGTCACTGCCCTGCATCTGCACGATGCCCGGTTCCTCCACGTTGGTGACCGTAATGGTTACAGCAGTGCCAGCGCTCAACTGGCCGGCGTCCGTGACCGCGATCGTTACCCGATAGGTATTGTCCGTGTCCGCGTCCGCGGGCGACTCAAAGTTCGGGGAGTTCAGGAACGTCAGCGCCCCGGCGGCACTGATCGCAAAGTGGCCGGAGTCAGTCCCGGCCACGCTCCAGGTGAGCGTGTCATTCTCCGGATCCTCGGCAACATAGGTTGCCACAGGGTTTGTGTCGTTCTCCAGGTAGTTCACCGTGGTTGGGCCTGACGTAATGATCGGAGCCTCATTCACATCGATGACCGTGACGATCACGTTAAGTGTGCCGGTGAGGCCGCCTGAAGGGGCGTCGGAGACCTGAATCTGTACGTTATAGACATTGTCCTTACCGCCGTCCCGGGGATCCTCGAAGTCAAAGCCCTGGGGCACGATATCCGCCAGATGCAGCTGCTCTTCGCCTGGACGGGTGACAATCCGGAAGTATTGGGCGTCAACACCCCCCAGCGTCCACGTGAGATCAGCGCCTTCCGGATCAGTGGCGTTATATCTCCCCACCAAAGTTCCGGTGTTCTCAGGCAGGTCTATCATATCCGGGCCCGTCACCGCCGGGGGCTCATCCACGTCGGTGACGTTCACGGTCACCGCTAGCGAGTCGCCGAGACCTCCGGCGTCACTGACTCTGACCGTCACGTTATAGATACTGTCCTGGTTTACGTCCAGGGGAAACTCATAGTCCGGGATATCCCCCGCCCTGAACGTGAGGACGCCGGTGGCGGGGTCGATGCTTAAGCCGTAGATGTCAGTCCCGGCCAGCGACCAGGTGAGCGTGTCTCCCGCGTCCTGATCCTCGGCTGTGTAGGTTCCCATAGGGGTTGTGCCGTTCTCCGGGTAGTCCACCGTCGTCGGGCCTGCCGTAATCGATGGCGCCTCATTCACGTTGGTGATCCTGATGGCCAGGTTACGTGTGGCGGCGAGGCCGCCGGACGGGAGGTCGGAGGCCTGAACCGTCACCTGATAGACGTTATCCCCGTTGGCGTCCACTGGCGCGTCGAAGTCGAGGCCCTGGCTGTCCGCCGTTTCCAGGGTTACTGTAGTGGTGACGGCTGACGTCACTACCGTGAAGTGTCTGCCGTCAGCGCCGAGCACGGTCCACGTGATCGTTGCGCCCTCCGGATCGGTGGCGCCAAAGGGCACCACTGAATCTCTGTTCTCAGCCATGGATATTTCAATTAAGGGTATCGCAGGTAGGCCGCTTATCACCGGAGCCTCATCCACGTTGATGACGGTCACAGTCACGGCGTACGGGTCGCTTGTGTTGCCGGCGTCATCGCCGGCCTCAACCGTCACCTCATAGACGTTGTTCGTGTCCGCGTCCGCGGGCGACTCGAAGTCCGGGGGCGTCGCGAACCTCAGGACTCCTGAGTTGTCGATTCTGAAGGCGGCGGCGTCGGTCCCGCTCACCCGCCAGGTGAGCGTGTCGTTCTCCGGATCGGTGGCGGCATAGGTTCCCACAGGGGCCGTGCTGTTCTCCGCGTAGTTGTCCACCGCCGTTGGCCCCGACGTAACCGTTGGCGGATCATTCACCTCGGTGACCCTGACGGACACGTTCAGGAGGGCTGCGAGGCTGCCGTCGGAGACCTCTATCGTCACCGCGTAGGTATTCATTCCATCGCTGTCCGTGGGATTGTCCCAGTCCGGGGGCGTGTTGAACCGCAACTCCCCCGTTCCCCGTATGGTCAGGGCGTCCATGTCATTGCCCGTCAGTGTCCACGTGAGCGTGTCGCCCTCCGGATCGACGACGGTGAAGGTTGTCACCGGCTCCGTTCCGTTCTCCCGGTAGGTCAGCATGTATGGGTCATCCAGGGCCGGCGTGAACCTGGGGCGCTCATTCACGTTGGTGACCGTCACGCGCACGTTGAGCCTGGTGTCGATGGCGGCGTCCGGGTCCGGGTCGCCCAGCGGGCCCACGCCGTCGCTGGCCTGAATCGTCACCTCATAGACGCCGTCCCCGTTCGCGTCCGCGCGGGTCTCATAGTCCGGGGGATTGTTGAACGTCAGGACGCCGGTTGCGGCGGCGAAGTTGAAGAGGCCGGCGTCAGCCCCGCCGATGCTCAATGTGACCGTGTCGCCCTCCGGATCCGTGGCGGTGTACGTTGCCACGTCGACCGAGCTGTTCTCCGCATAATTGACGGCCGCATTGCCGCTGATCACCGGTTTGGCATTGATCATCGAGGCCGGATGGATGGTATCGAAGGCGTATTCAAGCGACTTCGCGCCGAAGGTGTCCGTGTACCAGACGGTCACGCGCAGTGGTCTGCCCTCAAACCGTTCTTCAGGCGTGTACGTCGGCCCCTGCTGCACGACGGGGCATGAGTTGTCGGCCCTCGGAGAGCACCATGACCAGCTGATGAGGTCCGTCACCGGGGCGCCACCCGCGCCGTCCGTCTTCGCAAGGGGATCATCGTCCACCAGGGTGGCCGTGATCGGCAGGCTGACGACTGCAATCTCCGGCGAGAGGGAGATGCTGCCGGGGTCATTGCGGTTAACCACCTCAATCGTCACGGGGATGGAGGCGTCAATCACGGTGTCCGCCGCGCTGCGGTCATCGTTCATCGCGTCGCTGGCGTTCACCGTGACGCTGAACGTGTTCTTCGCCGCCTCATAGTTGAAGGTGGAGGCGGGGGACGCGGTTGTGATCTCTCCGGTTGCCGAATCGATGGCGAAGTGGGCCGCGTCGGTTCCGGTGAGGGTGTAGGTCAGCGTGTCCAGATCGGGGTCGCTGGCCGTGACGGGCCCGCCCAACACGGTCGTGCCCGACGCCGAGTTCTCCCAGAGCCGGCGGGCGGCGGATGCGCCGTCATCAAAGATCGCGGCATAGTTGATGACGACGTTGCCAACCGGCCCGATGAGCTTCCGGATGACCTTGGTGTTGGGAACCTCCGTCTCCGTGACGACGGTCTCCGTCTCAAAGACGAAGGTCTTGTAGCCGTCAATCTCATCACAGAACGTCTGCTCGACATAGAAATCGTCCGTGATGTATTCACAGATGTCCGCCTTTTCCAGGTTGCCATCGGCCTTCACCCTGGATGACTGTTTGATGACCAGCGAGGAGTCGTCCTGCGCCGCGGTGCTCTCAATGTACGGCAGGGGGTCCGTCTTGATGTTCGTATCGCTCGACCTGGCCCGCCTTTGGGCGATCAGGGGTGTGCCGTCCGGGTTATAGCGGAGCTCGCCCTCAAATATGAAGATGTGATTTCCGTCCGCGTCATACGACTTCTCATTCGGGTAGCCCCGCGCCGCCGCATGGTGGGGGATGGGGTCAGTGCACGCATCGTCGGAGTAGATCAACCAGTGTTGGCCGCCTGCCACCAGGCCGGTAATTCGGTCATAATTCGCAGAAACGCTTTCGCACGTGGTGTTCGGCACCTTTCCTCCACCGGCGCTAGGCGACCAGTGCCTGTGCGCCCACAGGTTGTCGAAATCCAGGTAGTACGGCGGGGGCCATGGCTGATGCGCAGCCAGCGGAGTGCCGTCCGTGTCATACATGAGCTCCCCGCCGACGGGCGATGTCACGTCGATCAACTCTGTTGAGGTGTTCCACACATACCGTGTTTCCCCGGCGTCAAGGGTGGCCATAACGTCCTGGACGGACGTGGTGTAGTCCATCCGGGTGGCGTGCTTGTCGACGTACTCAACGCGGGCGATCAGATAATCGCCGTCCGCCACATCATCGGTTGCCAGCGGCGTATAGGTCTCCGTGTTCGCGTTCGGGATGTCCTCCCACACGCCATGGTTGTAGCCGTGCCACGGAGCGCGCAGCCAGGCCAGGTAGTTGAACCGCACCGGCCGTTCCCATTGCCATGACCCGGCCTCGACGAGGGTTCCGTCCGCCTCCTGCACGTCCTCTTCCGTCAGGGTGGCGGTGATCGCTTGACTAAAGTCCGGATAGTTTCGATCAAAGGTCACGACGCCGCGCTCATCCCTCTCCGAGACGGTCATGGTGACGTTCAGGGTGTCGCTCAGCGTGCTGACGGCGTTGCTCGTCGCGGTGACGGTGAACGAGTACCCGGTCGTCGGGGTGTAATCCGGTCTGACGTCCGCGTCCAGTTTGGCGTTCGCGTCCGCGAGCGTCAGTTCGCCGGTGGATGAGTCGAGGTTAAACGTGTCCATGTCTGTGCCGCTCAGCGACCATGCGACGTTTGAGACGCTGGATGTGAATTGCCGCAGGACGCCGGTGTTGGTTTCCGGCGTGATCCAGTTCAGGGGATGAGGATCCTCAATGAACGGCTTCGAGTGCAGCTCGATCGTATGGGAGGTATTATTCGACCAGGTGCGCTTTGTCTGCCAGGTGAACCGCACTGCGGTCTCACTGAACTGCTGGATCGACCCCACGTCATTGGTGGAAAAGACCTGGAATTCCGCGCCGCCGCCGCTTCTCGTCATCGCCACATCAAAGAAATCGGACATGAGGCCGCCCGCGGACAACTCAGAGTCAGGCACGGTTTGGTGGTACTCGTCCCTGGCCTCAGCCACTTGAGCGGGGGTGGAGAAGCTCTTGGGGAACGACTCTCCCGGACCAAGCGCGGGGAGATTTGTGAAGCCGTCCAACTCCAGTTCAACGGCCTTTGGCGCGCCCGAAGAAGGGTCGCGGGAGAGTCGGATCCAGGACATCCGCGTGATGACGTACGTGTTGCCGCTGGGCGTTATGAGCGTCTGACCGGGGCCAAACGTGACCCCGGTCGTGCTTCCGTCTGTGTCGTAGGTGATGACTCTGTCACTGGCGCCGCCCGTCAGCGTGCCGCAGAAAAACGCGCCGCTGTCGCACGTCTGCACCACGTTGATTGTCAGCGGGTAATCGGTAGATACTTTTGTGCCGCCCTGAGGACCACTGATCACCACAAGGGTAACAGAATAGGACGCCTTTGTGTCTATATCGAGGGTGACGCCGGCTTTCAGGCTGAGTTGACCACCCGCCTGCATATTAATGGTGAACGATCCCACGTCCGCGCCGCCTAACGAGTACTGGATCGGATGGTTTTCAGGATCAGTGGCGGTGAACTCAGGGCCAAAGGCGGCGCCGGCCGCCGTGCTCTCCGGCAGGCCGATGACGGTGGGGGCGCCTGGGGGTAAGACGGCCGGGTTGTCAGCCTGCGCGGACGCCAGGCCGCCGGACGCAAGCCCGACGGCAACGGATATCAGAGCAGCAGTGAGCAGGAGGCGCAGGTGTTTCATTGGCACTACCCTCTTCTTCGATGGATCACGTTAAGAAATTCGGGGGGGGGGGGTAGTAGACATAAACGCCCGTTCAGTCGATGACGCCGGTTGCCAAAGTTCATACACATTCTGTGTCACCCCAGCCACAATTGTTCTCCGTCTCGTGCCTCAAGCATTCCCCGTATTCGCTGTGAGGATGAGTGCGGACGCCTGGACTGCGTTTCTCCGCGCGTCCTATCATAGCACGATTTGCCCGCTGTGTCGCAAGAGCCGCTCCGCGCGCCGCCGTTTAGTTGGTGTAGCAGGCGTCCGTGAGGGTGAGCAGCCATCCCTGCCATGCCTCCAGCGATTGTGTGCGGCGGGCGCTCAGGTAGTTGGCCTCCGCGCCCGCGGCCATGTCCTCCGCCTCCGCCGCGGTGATGTCCATCCGCTGCGCCAGCGCGGCCACGGCCTCCGCGCGGCGGGCGACGTTCTCCGCCTCCGCCGCCGCGACGCCGTCCGCGATGGCCGTCTCAACCGTCGGCTTCGCCGCCTTCACCGCCTCGATCTCCGGGGGAATCGCCGCCAGCCGCTCATTGCTCCGGA
>JAAXGS010000127.1:13153-13360 GCA_012271225.1 Dehalococcoidia bacterium
CAGCGCGCGGGTGAGCGCGTTGATCTCATACTCCAGCTCCAGCGCGTCATCGGTGGTCTTGTCGGTGAGGGCGTCGTATTCGGCTTGCTTCGCCGCCAGGGCCGTCTCCTGCTGCGTGATGTCCGCGGCCACGTCCGCCATCTCCGTCTCAAGCGCGTGGCCGTCAAACTGTGACAGCAGGTTGTCCAGCTCATCCAGCGTCCGCTC
>JAAXGS010000128.1 GCA_012271225.1 Dehalococcoidia bacterium
GCGGGGGCCGAAGGGCTCCGGCTGGAAGGGCGCGTCCCGCGTTTCAATGTAGCTGCGCAGGCCGCCCCGCTCATTCGCGTCATCCAGATGCCGCTTGTAATCCTCCCGCTGCGATGTGTGCGCAAGCGCCGCCAGCTCCGCGTTCAGGCTCCACGCCTTGTCCAGCCCCATCATCTCAAGCCCCATCGTCGCGACGGCCAGATTGATCTTGACTGTCTCCGGCGAGACCAGCGCGATCCGCTCTCCAATCGCGAAGCACTCCTCAAGCAGGTCATCATGGGGCACAACCCTGTTGACAAGGCCGATCCGCAGCGCCTCCTGCGCGTCGATGTGGTCGCCGGTCAGGGCGTAGCGGAGGGCGTTCTTGTATCCGGCCAGCAGCACCCAGATGAAGTTGGTGTTGGAGATGTGGCGCACCTCCGGCTGGCCGAAGACGGCGTTTTCCGATGCGATGGTGATGTGCGTTGTCAGCGCCAGCCAGGACGCCGCGCCAAGCGCCCAGCCGTTGATGGCGCCGATGATGGGCTTGGGGAACTCCCATCGGCGCATCTGATCACGGATGCCGTTGCGATCCCCCGTCCGCCAGGAATCCAGGAATTCCGCGACGGACTGCCCCTCTCGCAGGCCGTAGGGCCAGACGACGGGCGGCAGGGAGCCGTCGCGGCTGCCGCGCATGTTGGCGCCGGCGGAGAAGGCGCGGCCCGCGCCGGTCAGGATGACGTACCGAACGGCATCGTCCCTCTCCGCCTCATCCAGCGCGGCGTTCAAATCGGAACGCAGCTCGACACTGAGGGAGTTCATCGCCTCCGGCCGATTCAGCGTGATCAGCGCCCCCTTGCGCTGCGGCTCATACAGAATGTTTTCATACTGCGTGGTCATGTCCTGTTTCCTCCCCTCATAACAAACAGACTTCCTTCCTCACACCAGCGCGCCCGCATCTGTGAGCCGTTTAATCTCATCATCCCTCAGGCCGATGACGTTGCGGTAGACATCATCATTGTCCTGCCCCTGCGTCGGCGCGGGAGCGCCGCACTCGGCGGGCGTGTCGGACAGCCGCGCGCTCAGCGCGGGATGCGTCAGCGGCGGCCCCACGTTCCACGGCGCGGGCGGCGCAACCGTCACCACCGATCCCCGCGCACGCAGATGGGGGTCCCACACCAGCTTGTCCGGCCCCTGATCCATGCCGGCGGGAACGCCGTTGCGCTGCAGCCGGTCAAAGACCTGCTGCGGCGTGAGAGACGCCGTCCATTCACCGATGCGTCGATCCAACTCCTCCTTGCCGGCCGCCCTGCCCGCCAGCGTGTCCCAGCGGCCATCGGCGGCCCAGCCCGGCGACTCCATCGCGATGACGAGCCGCCGCCAGTCCTCATCGTCACGGCACGCGATCGCGCACCATGCGTCGTGCCCCAGGCAGGCGTAGACGTCATGCGGCGCGAACCGCTCAGAGTGGTTGCCGCGCGGCTCCGCGTCCACGCCGTTGACGGAGTAATCCATATAGAGCGCCCCCAGCGTTGCGGCCAGCGCCTCCAGCTGCGCCACCTCGATGAACTGCCCCTCTCCGGTCTCCGCGCGATGCTCAAGGGCCGTCAGGATCACGCCCACGGCGGCGGACGCGGCGATGTAGTCCGTGTACCCCAGCTTGGGGCGGGTTGTCATGGGGCTGTCCGGGTGCCCCCAGATCATGCCGAGCCCGCAGAAGCCGAAAATCTGCTGCCCGTACGTGGTGAAGTGATGCGACGGCCCAACCAACCCGAGTCCCGGCATCTGCACAGCGATGATATCCGGCTTGACCTCCCGCAGGCGCTCATACCCAAGCCCCATGCGGTCCATCACGCCCGCCCGCCAGTTGTCGATGACGATGTCCGATTGCGCGGCAAGCCGCAGCGCAACGTCATGCCCCTGCGGATTCTGCGCGTCAATGGTGACGCTGCGCTTGTTGCGGTTCAACTCCGCAAAGCCGGGGTGCTCAGGCCGCCGGGCCTGCGGGCGCGCCTCCGTCTCAACCTTGATGACGTCCGCGCCAAGAAACGCGAGAAACGATGTCGTCACCGGCCCCGCGACCGCCTGCGTGAAGTCGACCACGCGGACGCCGTCCAGCGGGCGGGGGCGCTCTGTGTGCGGCGTCTGCCCGTCCGCGCCGTTGATCTGCGCTCCGGCGGGAACGGCAGACCGCGTCTGCCACAACGTATCGACATTCTGCTCGCCAAGACGGGGGGCGGGGCGGCGGATGCGCCACGGCGTGCGTGACAGGCGGTACGGCGCGCCCGCCGTGCGGTACGGGCCGATGACCGGGTGCTCCACGTCCGCGAACCATGAGCGGGAGTTTGGCTGGGGGTGGTTGACGAACTCCGAGACCTTGAGCATCGGCGTCGAGGGGATGCCGCGCTCCTGCGCCTCCTCCACAAAGGCATCACGGTCGAACGCGGCAATGAAGTCCACCATGACAGCGTCCAGCAGGTCCACGTTGTCACGCCGCCACTGTGGATCACTGATGAGATCAAGCGGCACGTGCGGGGAATTGAGCCA
>JAAXGS010000129.1 GCA_012271225.1 Dehalococcoidia bacterium
AGAAGATCGAGGCGGCGGGCGGCGTCATCGACTCCCTGCCCAAGCCTGTCATTCACCGGCCCCGCTAAAGCGGAACGCATCAGACCATGAGCTACTCATCGACGACGCAGCGCCAGCAGCCGCGCCCGGCGCTGATCCAGGCCATGATCGATGCCTGGCATCAACCGGACCTGCGCCGCCGGTTGGTGTTCACGCTTGCCATTCTGGTGATCTTTCGCTTCATCGCGCACGTGCCCGTGCCGGGCGCGGACGTGGCGGCCCTGCGGCAGCTCTTTCAGAGCAACCAGTTGCTGGAACTCCTTGATATCTTCAGCGGCGGCGCAATGCGGAATCTGTCCGTCGCCGCGATGGGTGTGTATCCCTATATCACCGCCAGCATCATCCTGCAGATCATGATTCCGGTGATACCGCGCCTGCAGAACCTGGCGCGGGAGGGGGAGGCCGGCCGTCAGAAGATCAATCAGTACACCCACTGGATGACGGTCCCAATTGCGGCCGCGTCCGCGTACGGCCAGCTTGTCTTTCTCAACCAGGCGGGCGTGCTGGGCGCGCTGTGGCCCTATCCGGGCGGGGCTTTCCTGGCAACACTGGCCATGATCGTCAGCATGGCGGCGGGAACAATGCTGCTTGTGTGGCTTGGCGAGCTCATCACGGAGAGCGGAATCGGAAACGGCATCTCCGTCATCATCTTTGGCGGCATTGTCTCCGGGCTCCCCACGCTCCTTGGGCAGGGCGTGTTTGCCAACGACCCCATCGCACTGGCGCTGGTGGGCGTTGCCGGGCTTGCCGTGATCTACTTCATCGTCGTGTTTACAGAGGCGCAGCGCCGCGTTCCCGTGCAGTACGGACGCAGCGTGACGCAGCGCGGCCGCGTCTACCGGCAGAGCGGCTCCACCTTTGTCCCGCTGCGTGTGAACTCCGCAGGCATGATTCCTCTGATCTTTGCGTTCTCCATTCTGATCTTCCCGCCAACCGTGGCAAGCTACTTCCAGCAGGCGGACAACAACATCGTCGCCGGCCTTGGCGATTTCTTTGCCCGCAACCTGGGCCCGGAGTCGTTCATCTACTGGTTCCTGCTCTTCTGGCTGGTGGTCGCGTTCACGTTCTTCTACACCATGGTGACGTTTCAGCAGCAGAATCTGGCGGAGAACTTACAGCGCAACGGGGGATTCATCCCCGGCATCCGTCCCGGCCCGCCAACCCACACCTACCTGGTTCGCGTGTTGACCCGCATCACGTGGGGCGGCGCGGTCTTTCTGGGCATCGTCGCCGTCGTCCCGTTCTTCCTCTCATTGGCAACGGGCGTGAATACGTTGACCATCTCAAGCACGGCGCTGCTCATCGTCGTTGCCGTGGTGCTGGACACGATGCGCCAGCTGCAGTCACAGCTTCTGATGCGTCAGTATGAGGGCTTCCTCCGTTAGCGGGTGTTTCCGCAACAGTGGCTCCCAAACGCGTGACAGACCGGGCAGACACAGCGGGACATGCACTGAGGAGCCGTTAATAATGCGCATCATTCTTCTTGGAGCGCCCGGCGCGGGAAAGGGCACACAGGCGGCGACACTGCATGAGCACTTGAACGCGCCGCACATCGCCACCGGTGATCTGTTCCGCGCAGCCCTCTCTGCGGGAACGCCGCTCGGCCTAGAGGCAAAGGGTTACATGGATCGCGGTGAACTGGTGCCGGACGATGTCACCGTGCGCATGCTGCTGGAGCGCATCTCACAGCCGGACGCATCGGGCGGCTATATTCTGGACGGCTTCCCCCGCAGCCTGGCGCAGGCGCACGCGCTGGATGAGGCGCTGCGCGCGCGCAACGAGACAATCGACCGCGTTCTGCTTGTCGACGTTTCTGAAGAGGAGCTTGTCCGCCGGCTGAGCGGGCGCTGGATCTGCCGCGCCTGCCAGACTCCGTATCACGCTATCAGCAACCCTCCGCGCGCGGAGGGCGTCTGCGACGCGGACGGCGGAGAACTCTATCAGCGGGACGACGATACGCTGGAGACCGTCAGAAACCGGCTGGGGGTGTACCGGGATCAGACCGCCCCGCTCATCGACCACTACACCGAACAGCGAGTTCTTGCGCGGATCAACGGCGAGCAGGAGATCGATAGCGTTCGTGCGGACCTGCTGGCGGCGCTGACGCAGTCCCACGGATAGCAGACTGTCCATGACCTCCGACTCCAAGACCCCCCGCGCGCCAACAATCAAGTCGGCGCGCGAAATCGATCTCATGCGCAGGGCCGGCCATATCGTCGCGGATGTGTTGAGCGTGCTGCGGGACGCGGCCAGGCCGGGCGTCACCACGCAGGAACTGGATATGATTGCTGAACGGGAAATCCGCAGCAGGGGCGGCGTCCCGTCCTTCCTGGGGTATCTGGACTACCCGGCGCATATCTGCGCATCACTCAATGAGGAGATCGTGCACGGGATTCCCGGGCCCCGCGCCATTGCGGACGGCGATATCCTCTCCATTGATTGCGGGGCGATCTATGAGGGCTACCACGGAGATTCCGCCATCACGATCGCGATCGGGAACGTTCCAAAGGATGCGCTGGATTTGATTGAGGACACGCGCCTGTCAATGGTGGCCTGCATCGACGCGGCGCGGGTCGGCAACAAGCTCATAGACCTGACGAAGGCCATCCGGGATTACGCCCAACCGCGCGGATACGGCATCATTCGACAATATGGCGGCCACGGCATCGGCACGGCCATGCACGAGGAGCCGTGGATAGCGAACAACCTTGCGGATTTTGACAGTCCGGAGCGGCGCTCGCTCCGAGGGTTTCGCCTGCGGCCGGGGATGACGGTGGCTCTGGAGCCAATGTTGACGCTGGGAGGTTGGCAGACATACGTGGGCGATGACGAGTGGACGGTGTTCACACAGGACGGGAGCCTGTCCGCCCATTGGGAGCACACAATCGTTGTGACGGAGGATGGGCCGGAGGTGCTGACAAGCCGCACAGGGCAGCCCTGATGTGGCGGCGGCGCTCCCGTTGTGGCATACTGGTAGTTCGCGCGGCTCTACAGCGCAGAGAAAGGCATGACGCAAAAGAACAAAAAGGAAACGATTGAGGTTGAGGGCACCGTGCGGGAGGCCCTCCCCAACGGAATGTTTCGCGTCGACCTGCCGAACGAGCATCAGGTTCTCGCGCACGCATCCGGAAAGATCAGGCTCAATTTCATCCGCATCCTGCCGGGAGACCGGGTGTTGGTTGAGCTTTCGCCGTATGACCTGAAGCGCGGGCGCGTCACGTATCGATTCCGGTAAAGCAAAAGCGCGCAGTGGCAGAGGACGACACATCGAGATGAAGGTATCCGCCTCCGTCAAGGTCCGGTGCAACAAGTGCCGCATCATCCGCCGGCATCGGCGGCTGATGGTCATCTGCGCGAATCCCAAACACAAGCAGCGGCAGGGCTGAACAGGGCAGGACAGGGTCATGGTGCGAATTGCCGGCGCGGATATTCCGGACAACAAGAAGATCGCCTTTTCCCTGCGCTATATCTACGGTGTTGGGCCGCGCCGCGCAGAGGAAATCGTCGAGAGTTCCGGCATCGACCCGAACCGCCGCGTGCATGAACTGACGGAACAGGAAATGGCGCGGCTCCGCGAGGCGATAGACCGCGGCGGCTACCTGATTGAGGGCGATCTGCGGCGAGAGATCGCCATGAACATCCGCCGACTGATAGAGATTGGCAGTTACCGCGGCACCAGGCATCGACAGGGGCTGCCGGTCCGCGGGCAGCGCACCAGGACCAATGCGCGCTCCCGCAAGGGCCGCAAGCGCACAGTCGCGGGCAGACGCCGGGTGGCGCGCAAGTAACCCACGGCCGGTCAGGAGCGCGGGGAGAGAGCCAACGCCAATGGCGCGAGGCGTCACCCGCCCGCCCGGAAGGAGCAGCATCACGCATGGCGAGACGAGGAAGACAGCGGGTACGCCGAAGGGAACGCAAGTCCGTCCCCTATGGGCGGGCGTACATCTACGCCACGTTCAATAACACAACCGTCACGCTGACGGATCCGGTGGGGAACGTGATTGCGGCCGGGAGCGGCGGCACCGTTGGATTCCGTGGATCGCGCAAGGGCACGGCGTTTGCGGCGCAGCGCGCGGCAGAGGACACGGCCCGCCGGGGCATGGAGCATGGCCTGCAGCATGTTGAAGTGCGCGTCAAGGGGCCCGGCAGCGGGCGTGAGGCCGCCATCCGATCCCTGCAGGCCACGGGGCTTGTTGTGACGGCCATCCGGGATACCACGCCGATTCCGCACAACGGGTGCCGCCCGCGAAAGCGCCGCCGCGTCTAGGCAGGAGGAATACGTCCGCATGGCTCGATACACGGGGCCGGTCTGCCGACTGTGCCGTCGGCAAGGAATCAAGCTCTTTCTCAAGGGTGAGCGCTGCTACACGCCCAAGTGCGCGATTGAGCGGCGGCGCAGCACGCCTGGGGAATCCGCAACGGGCAATCGACGCCGGCGCCGTCTCTCTGAATGGGGCGTTCACCTCAAGGAAAAGCAGAAGGCGCGGCACGTGTACGGCGTCCTTGAGCGGCAGTTCCGCCGCCACTACGCCGTCGCCGTCCGACAGCGCGGCGCAACCGGAGAAAACCTGCTGAAAATCCTTGAGACGCGCCTGGACAACGTTGTCTATCGCCTCGGTTGGGCCAACTCACGAAAGGAAGCCCGACAGATCGTCTCTCACGGCCATCTGGCCATCAATGGACGCCGCGCTCGCACGCCGTCAATCAACGTCAGGGAGGGCGCGGAAATCACATGGGTGCCCAGTTCCACCTCGACAACGCAATATGAAATCGTTCAGTACCAGGCGCAGCGGCGCACCCCGCCGGGCTGGCTGCAGATGGACCCGCGCAACATGATTGGCCGGATTCTTCGACAGCCGGAACGCGCCGACATGGACATCCGTATCGACGACCGTTTGATCGTTGAGTTCTATTCACGATAGAGATTCGGCAGAAGCGCGCTGGATACAGGAACCCGCACGACAGGGAGGCTAATCCTTGACCTTGACGACAGAGTCAGACATCTACACGGAGCTGGACATCAGCAGCCTTGCGCCGGAGATCACGACTGACAGGGCGACGGAGTCCTATGGGCGGTTCATTATTGAGCCGCTCTCCCAGGGATTCGGCGTCACGTTGGGCAATGCCATTCGCCGGGTGCTCCTGAACTCACTGCCCGGCGTCGCAATCACCGCCGTCCGCATTGAGGGCGTGCAGCATGAGTACTCCACCCTTCCCCACATCCGTGAGGATATGGTCGATTTCCTGCTGAACGTCAAGGACATCCGCATACAGTCCCTCACCGGCCGCGGAGGCGCAATCAGGCTCGACATCGGCGGCCGCGAGGGGCCCATCACCGCCGGCGATATCCAGCGCCACGCGGATTACACCATCGTCAACCCGGACCTGGTTCTGCTGAACGCGGACAGCCCGGACGCAAGCATCTCCATGGAGTTCATCGTTGAACAGGGAACCGGTTTCCGCATGGCGGAGACGCAGGCGGACGGCCCCATCGGCCTGCTGCCAGTGGACGCGATCTTCACCCCCATTCGCCGCGCGAACTTTGAGGTTGAGGCGACGCGCGTCGGCCAGGTGACGGACTACGACAAACTCATTCTGGAGGTCTGGACGGACGGAACCATCACGCCGGAGCAGGCGGTGCGGGACGGAACGCAGATCATTATCAACCAGTTGGCGCCGTTCGCCGCGCTGAGCACGACCGGGGCGGAGACGGTCGGGGTGAGCGTGCCGGAATCCCTCGCCTCTGTCACGGTGGAGGCCATGCAGCTCTCCACGCGGACTCGCAACAGCCTGCGGCGAGGCAACCTCGCCACCGTTGGCCATGTCCTGGAACGCTCCGTGCAGCAGTTGCTTGAACTCAAGAACTTTGGCGAGCAGTCTCTGAATGAGTTGATCGAGCGTCTGCGGGAATTCGGCGTGCCGGTGCCGGAGGATGACGGGGATCGCGCATGGCGGCAGGTTGCGCTGGCGACCCTTCTCCCCGCCGGCGGCGATGCCACGCCGCCGGGGGACTCCGCAGAACGGCAGGAGACGGCCGATGAGCCGTCCGGCCAGCCGGTCGTCTATTCCATGGCGCCGGATCAGGAAACGCGGGAGGTTGATCTGACGCACTACTCACGGCGCTCATTCGCTCCGGACGATGACGAGCCGGACACCGAGGACCAGGGTTAGCAGATGAGACACCGTGTTTCAGGCCGCACGCTTGGCCGAAAATCCGCCCCGCGGATGCTGATGTATCGCAACCTCACCAGAGACCTCCTTCTGCGCGAGGCAATCGTGACGACCGAGGCGAAAGCGAAGGAGACGCGCAGTTTTGCGGAGCGCATGGTCACGCTCGGGAAGGACGGCGGCCTGTCCGCCCGTCGCCGCGCGCTGCGGTTCATTCCTGACAAGCACGTTGTGGACAGGCTCTTTCGCGTCTACGGCGAGCGCTACCAGGATCGGCCCGGCGGCTTCACGCGGATAACCAGGATCGGCCCGCGCCACGGCGATAACGCCCCGATGGTGCGGCTGGAGCTTGTGTAGGACGACACCGGACAGGGTCATATGAACACCGCCGCGCCAACGCCAACACGACAGCCGCACTCCGGGACAGATGCGCCGGACGCGCTCCGCTCCGCAACGGCGGCGGACACATTGGTTGTCCTGCGCGTGGAGTATGACGGCGCGCGCTACCGCGGCTCACAGGCGCAGCGCCCCGGCACGCCGACCATTCAGGCCGAGATCGAGGCCGCGCTCTTTCGACTCACCGGCCGGTCATGCCGCATAACGGCGGCGGGCCGCACGGACTCTGGCGCGCATGCGCGGGGGCAGGTTGTCAGCTTTCCAGCCTCCTCCGCCCTGCCCCTTGACCGCTATGTGACAGGGCTTAACCACTATCTGCCGGATGACATCAGCGTCACCGCGGCCCACCGCGCGCCCGCCACGTTTGACGTCATCCGTCACGCCCGTTCCCGCCACTACCGCTATACCATCATGAACAGGCGATCCCGCTCCGCCCTGCTGAGTCAGCAGGCGGCTCACGTTAAGGAGCATCTCGATGACCGGGCGATGTCCGCCGCAATCACCGCATTGCATGGCTGGCTGGACGTCCGTCCCTTCTGCGGGCCGCTTGCGCCGGACCGTAACCCGCTGCGCCGCTATGATTCCGCAGCCGTGACGCGGGACGGCGAGATCATCACCATTGATCTGTGGGCAAGCGGTTTCCTGCCCCATCAGGTTCGCCGCGTGGCCGGAGCGCTCGTGAGAGTTGGCTCCGGACAGTTGAGTGTCAGCGAGTTTCGTCGCCTCGCGCGGGAGGGAGCGCCGGGCGAGGCGCCGTGGACGATGCCCGCCGCCGGCCTCTGCCTGATGAGCGTTGAGTATGACGATGGAATACTGAGTGATTGAGGCAGCCGCCATGACACGAGTACGCACCTACAGTCCCGCCAAGAACGATATCCGGCGCGCGTGGCGGGTCATCGACGCCGAGGGCGAGACGCTGGGCCGTCTTGCCACGCGCATCGCCGCCATTCTGCGCGGCAAGGACAAGCCCACATACACCATGCACATGTCCGTGGGGGACAACGTCATCGTCATCAATGCCGAAAAGGTCCGCGTGACCGGCCAAAAGGAGAGCCAGAAGATCTACTACCGGCACACGCAGTACCCCGGCGGCCTGCGGGCGGTCACCCTCTCCTCCATGCGTGAAAAACACCCGGACCGCATCATCCAGAAGGCCGTCAAGGGCATGCTGCC
>JAAXGS010000130.1 GCA_012271225.1 Dehalococcoidia bacterium
GGCGATACCGGTTGGGACACGGACGGGGTCCGCCCCGACCCGGAGCGTATCGCCGTCCCCGCCAAGGCACGCGAACACGTCGAGGCCCGTCGATCCCACAGTGGCGCGGGCGGGGAGCCGCGCGCCCTCACGCAACAGGGCGACGCGGATAACGGTGTCAGAGTCTGGCCCACTCACTGCGCGCATCAGGGCGCGGCGGGCTGATAAAGCAGCCCGCCGCGCCCATTCCACTGCTTCGCGTCAGTTCACCTGCTGCGCCGCTGGCCGAATCCGCGTGTCATCCTGACGCCGGTGACGGTCAACGCGAGGCCGCCCAGCGCGATCAGGAGCAGGGTCGCCGAGTTGAGCGCAAGGTCGCCGCCCTGGATCGGCGGCGGCGTGAGCTCAATGAACAGGGCGATATCCCCCACGCGCGTGGCCCTGGCCGTCACATCCCGATCAAACGGGTTTGTGTAGGTCTCAAGCGTGAGCCACATATCCCGGTCCGGGTCCCACATGCGGGCCACAAACGCGTCCGGATCGTTGGCGGCCTCCGCCCATTCTGAATCGGTCAGATCAAGGTTGACCGTGAAAGGCGGATTGAACCACGCGCTGGCGCTGACGTCCGCTCCGTCACGCTCGACGGACACCCTGACCGCTCGACCCAGATAGCGAACGGTGCTGCCAACGGCCTTGTCCGGGTTTGGAGCGATCAGGTCCATCGTCGTCTGGCTCTCCTCCAGGCGGAGGGGCTGCACGACAAGCGTGGCCGTTGACGCCTTGTCCGCCCCAAGCATCAGGGACAGGGTTTGCACCTCAACAAAGCCGGTCGCGTCAAATCCCGGAAAGAACGTGCCGGGTATTTCCAGGCGCAGCCGCTCCCCGGAAACGTAATCGCCGGATACGTGGTCCGCCCGGGTTCCCTGGGCCATCACGCTGTTGGCAGACATCAATAACAGGCCGCCAACGATTGCAAGTGTGCCGAGCGTCATCAGGCGTCTGCGCACGCCCATATATCTCCATGGCATGACACGCCACTCCTTTGGGCAAAAGCCCAATCCTCTCCACTGCTCCCTTTTCCCGCGCTGGGCCCACCCGGGCCCCGTTGGCTCAACTGCGAGACATCGTCTCTATTGCCAAACCGTCAGGGATTATACGTCCATGCCCGCCTGCGGTCAATCGCTCAAACGTTCACGTTCCGAACCGCCCCCGGCCGCTGGCCCAGCCGCACCGCGCGCACCCTGCGGGGAAGGTCAACCGTAACCCCTGCATCCGCCTCCCACCCGCCGACGCGCTCCCGCTCCGCCAGGCCGGGCAGAGCGTCCCGAACCCAGTCGGCGGACATGGCGTTGCTTTCCTGCAGGGCGGCGGCCGGCTCAATGATGTAGGCTCCCACCGCGCAGAGAGTGTCCTCGCTCTCCGGGAAGGGCGGCTCAGGGAATATCTGCCTGACCAGGCCGGACGCGCGGTCGATGCGCGCCCGCGGCAGCCCCGCCGATTCACCGACGGAAGCTGTCAGGCACATCGTCGCGTCGACATCCATTCTGCGATGCGCCTTAAACAGCGTTGCGACGGGAACTGTGGTCACAAGAGCGCCGTCGATCAACAGGGTGGATTCCGTCACGTATTGCCGCGCCGCCGCCATCGCTCCGCCGGAGCCGGCCGGGCCGTCCTGTCTCACATGGGTCGCTCGCAGGCCCCACGCGCCGCCGTCGCCAAAGTAGTGAACGACAAGCCCCGGCAGGTTGCGCGATACGAGCCATGCGTCCGTGATGCCCTGCGCGGAAAGACGCCGCAGCAGCAGATCAGCCGCTGGAACGCCGTCGATGTCCCTGAACGCGGGATGCGGGCCGGAGGCGGGCATGACGGCGCGCGGATCGAATCCGTCGATCAGGATGATGGCGCGCGTGAGCACCTCAGGGCGATTCATACACCCAGTTTCTCACTCTCGCTGCGCGGGGGAAATGAAAGGGGCGCCGCTCAGGCGCCCCTCAAGGTTCCAGAAACAGAACGCTCAGTATCTAGTCGGGAACAAGGATGACCTTGCCGGCCACGGTTTCCGTTTCAAGCAGGGTCTGACCCTCACCGGCTTCCCGCATTGGCAGAACGCGGTCGATGACCGGCTTGATGTGCCCCGCCTGCACCTGGTCCAGGGCGTCCTGCAACTGGTGGACTGTGCCCAGGGTGGAGCCGACCAGCTTGACCTGCCGGAAAAAGATGTGGCGGAGGTCAATGTTGGCGTCGTAGCCGCTGGTGGCGCCGCTGGTGACAACGGTGCCGCCCCAACTGGCAAGCTGGATGCTGAGGCCCATGGTTGCCTGACCAGGGTGCTCAAAAACGATCTCTGCGCCGCGGCGCCCAACGATGCCGCGCATCTCCTGCCTGACATCCTGCGTCTTGCGGTTGATCACGTATTCCGCGCCGAGCTCCTTGCACAACTCCAGCTTCTCGTCGCTGGATGCAACGGCGATTGGATGCGCCTGAAAGAGCTTAGCGATCTGGATGGCCATCACGCCAAGGCCGCCGGCCGCGCCCCAGATCAGGACATGGTCGCCGGGCTTGATGTTGGCCTTTTCAACCAGCTTGCGCCACGTGGTGACGAGGACGAGCGGGAATGAGGCGGCCTCTTCATGCGTGAGGTTGGTGGGTTTGGCCACGGCATTCTCCGCCGGCACCCTGACGTACTGGCCGTGCGCGCCGTCGAGCGCCGGCCAATCGTATCCCCAGATGTTGCACTCCTGCCCAAAGCGATTGTTCATGGCCGGGCGGCCGCAGTGGACGACGACTTCATCACCGATGGAGTGGGTGGTGACCTCACTGCCCCTGTCCACGACGACACCGGATGCGTCGCTGCCGGAGATGTGCGGCAATTCGACTTCCATGGGCGCTCCGCGGCGTCCCCAAACATCGTTGTAATTGATCGCCGTCGCTTTGACCTCAACAACAACGTCATTCGGTCCGGGCTTTGGGTCGTCAATGTCCTTCCACTGCAGGACGTCCGGACCCCCATACTCCTCGAAGACGAGTGCCTTCATGCCTGTTCCTCCTCTTTTTTGTTCGCTTCGTCACGCACTGCGCTGTACCCTGCGCTGACAGCAGCAACACAGTATCCGCAGTCCTCCGCCTGCCCCACATCGTCGGGCGACGCCATCATTTGGCAGCCCGCCCGGCTCGCTCACTCTAGCACAGCGAAATTGGCGGCGGCAAACGAGCGCCGATGGCTGGGAGCGCGTCCGCGCCGCAGGCCTTTCCCGTTCCCGGGGTTTCGCGGCAACTCCCGGCGCTGCGCGCGTCAGGGCGCGCGGCTTGGACGCGCCATCTGCGACCCTGCGACGGCCTGGTCCTCATCCGTGAAGGCGTCATTCATGTACTGGAAGCCGGCGCGCATCCCCTGCTCCGCCGTCACGCGGTCCACATCCTGCAGCCCGTGCGGCAGCACCTCCGGCGAGGCCGCATAGGAGATGTACATCAGGTTCTCCGCGTACTCATACGCCTGGAACATGCCCTGGGATTCGTAGTAGTAGTTGATGGCCCGCTTGTTCAGTTCCGTCGACTGCGGCGGCAGCTTGGAAATCGTGTTCGCCAGGTTCCACACGTGATCATCAAGCGTGTCACGGGACACCACCTCACTCACCAGTCCGACCTGCAGCGCCTCCTGCGCGGTGATCATGTTGCCGGTGAACGCCAACTGCTTGGCCTTCTTCATGCCCACCAACTCCGGCCAGATCATGTACGGCGCAACGCTTGCGTACCGGGCCGGAGGATACCCAAACAGCGCGTCATCAGAGGCAATGGTGATGTCGCAGTGGCAGGCCAGCTGGCCGCCGCCGGCAAGGCTGAATGAATGACACTGCGCAATGACCGGCTTGCGATTGCTCCATATCCACCGGCGGTACATGGTTGTGGGGTGGTCGCTCAGGATCATCGTCATGGCGTCGCGGGGCAGCGCGCCCTCAGACTGCACATTCATGTCATAGCCCGCGGAGAAGGCGCGTCCCGCGCCCTTGATCACGACGCAGCGCACGCTGTCGTCCCCGTCCGCTTCCTGCAGCGCGCTGCCCAAGTCTGCCAGAAGGGCGCGGCTCAGGGCGTTCAGCCGCTCCGGGCGGTTCAGCGTGATGTAGGCAACGTTGCCGCCGGCCGCTTCGCGTAGCTCATAGATGATGTTCTCATAGTCAGCCATCGTCCCATCCTCCCTCATGCCCCAGTCCATCCTGCTCTCTTTTTCCGGGCAGGCCCCTGCCCGTGAATTGGCATCGTATCAGAGAGAGCGCAGCCCCGCAAAGAGCGTCGCGTGCGTCGACTCCGGCCAACCCGTGCCTCGGCGCGTCTGTCCGCCCTTTCCCCTATTTTCCTCTACGCAGAGTGGACGCCGTCCGCCACGAACCTCTCCTGCCAGTCTCGAATGATGCCGGCGTCACGGTCAAAGGCGAGATCGGGGAGGCTGTCCGGGGGGAAGTAGGCCACCGCCAGACTCTCCTCGCCGGGGCTGGGCGTCCCCTCGACGATGTGGCCCCGATACACCGCCAGGATCACGCGATTCCCCGTCTCCGAGTGCAGTCCCAGCAGACCGTCAAGCTCAACGGTCACGCCGATCTCCTCCTGTGTTTCTCGAATCGCGGCATCCTCGACTCTCTCGCCAGCGTCGACGAAACCCGCCGGATACGACCACAGCCCCTTGCGCGGGTGATGCGCCCGCTGCATCAGCAGAACCCGGCCGTTCGCGTCGCCAATCAGCACGCCGACGGCCACCTTTGGGTCCTGGTAATGGACGTAGCCGCACGACGCGCAGGCGGGGCGCGACGCGCCGTCAATCTCGCGCGGCTGCAGCTCGTATCCGCAATTCAGGCAGAAACGCGCCTGCCCGTGACCGTGCATAACGGGCGGGTAATCATCGTGTTGGTTATCAGACACGGGGGAGCCTCATCCGTGACCATGTCCGCCGAATTCCGTTGACGCGGCCTAGCGGAACGGGCCGTCCCGCGCCTCCAGGAAAGCGCGCATACCCTGCTCCTGCCGCACCTTGCCCAAGTGCTCCCGTTCCGGAACGTCCGGCACCAGCGACTCTATCATGCGGAGCATCAGGTGATCGTTCTGTCCCTTTTCAAAGCCCTGCGCGTTGTACACGGCGCTGATGGAGCGCTTCATCATCTGCAACGCGAACGGCGGCACCTGGGCGATGCGGCGCGCCATCGCCATTGCCTCATTCAGCGCCTCCCCGGTGGGCACTACCCTGTTGACAAGATCCCATTTCTCCGCCGTTGCCGCGTCAATGAAATCGCCCGTGTAGTAAAACTCCCGCAGGTGGCGATTGCTTGTCACCCACGGCAGCAGGACGTGCGGCGAGTGCGCAACGTGGCGAATCTCCGGCTCGCCAAACTGCGCCCGCTCCGATGCCACCACCAGGTCACAGCTCATGGCGAGGACGTTTCCCGCCGCGGCCGCCGGGCCGTCAACCGCCGCGATCCACGGCACGCGGGAGTGCCACGGGCGGACAACCAGTCTGGCCTGCCAGTGCGTCCGCTCCCACCGCTCCGTGGCGCTGTAGTTCGGCCTGTCCTGGTTCGGCGTCAGATCATATCCGGCGCAGAACGCCGGGCCCGCGCCGGTGATCACTCCAATGCGGACCGCGTCATCGCCCTCGACGGCGTCAAACACCTCATCCAACTCATGCAGCAACTGGTAATCGAGGGCGTTTCGCCGCTCCGGTCGATTCAGGGTCACAAGCGCGACGCCGTCATCGCCCACCTCATACAGCAGGGTTTCAAAATCAGACATAGAAAATCCCCCTCCCCGGATAGAACCTCGCGGCGTCCACGGCCGCCCGCTGAGTATACGCCACGCGCATTCCTGATGGGAACGGCGGCGCGCTCGGGGGGCATCGTTGGAACGATAGGCTGCCGCGCGGCGCCCCGCCATGGACGCCTGTGAGTGATCCCTAGACGTACTCCCGGATGCGCTCCGCAAGGCGCTTTGTCATGCCGGGCGCGGCGGAGAGATCGTCAAGACTCGCCTCCCGGATCGCGTCGAGGCTGCCGAAGTGCCGCATGAGCATCCGCTTGCGCCGCGGCCCGATGCCGGGCACGGCGTCAAGCATGGACTCCATTCCCTTCTTCTGCCGCACGTTCCGGTGAAATGTGATGGCAAAGCGATGCGCCTCATCACGCGCCCGCTGCACCAGATACAGCGCGGGCGATGTCCGCGGCAGCATGATGGACTCCGCCATCTCCGGCAGAAAGAGCTCCTCCTCCCGCTTGGCCAGTGAGGCCAGCGGGATCTGATGCAGGCCCAACTCCATCCGCATGACCTCTGCCACCGCGTTCAACTGCCCGCGCCCGCCGTCGATCAGCACCAGGTCCGGCAGCGTCAGGAATGAGCCGTCACTGTCCCGCTGACTTTCCTCGTGGCCCGGATCAGCGTCAGGCGACGGCCCCTGGCTGAATTGCGCGATTGCCGCCTCCGCGTCTTGCGCGGAGCTTGCAAGGCCGCGCGCGGCGCTGCCCAGGGCGCCGGAACGGGTGAAGCGTCGCCGGATGACCTCCTGAAGCGAGGCGAAGTCGTCCGCTCCCTGCACCGTTTTGATCCTGAAACGCCGATAGTGCTCCTTGAGCGGCTGCCCATCCTGAAACACGACCATGGACGCGACGGAGTTCGTTCCCTGAATGTTGGAGATGTCATAGCACTCAATGCGGCGGGGCGGGGCCGGCAGGTTGAGTTGCTCTTTCAGCTCGTTCAGCGCGGTTTCCGTCGCGGCATCGGACGCCAGAACCTTGATGCGCAACGCATCAAGCCCCTGCAGCGCGTTCTCCGCAACCAGATCAAGGAGCTTTCGCCGCTCCCCGCGCTGCGGAACAACAAGCCGCACGCGCCGGCCGCCGCGCCGTTCCTGCAGCCACTCGGTGATGGCCGGGCCGTCCGCGATGGGCGCCTGCGTCAGGATGCGGGGCGGCACCACCGGGCTGTTGACATAGAACTGCTTGACGAAACCGGCGAGGACCTCGCCGTCCGTCTCGCCAAGCGTGCCGTCCAGCAGGAAATTGTCCCGCTCCAGCAGCCGGCCGCCTCTGATGAAGAACACCTCCGCCCACGCCTCGTTCCCCGCGCGGGCGATGGCGATAATGTCCTCATCGACGGCGCGGGTGGAAACGGCCTTCTGCTCCGCGGAGACGCGATTGATGGCGTTCAACTGGTCACGGAAGAACGCCGCGCGCTCATACTCCATCGACTCGGAGGCGTCCGCCATCTTGCGCTTGATGTCCCGCGCAATGGCGGCCTGCTTCCCCTCCAGGAACGCAGCAACCTGCCCGATGACCTCCCGATAATCCGTGTTGGACACCGCGCCAATGCACGGTCCCAAACAGCGCTTGATGTGGTAATCCAGGCAGGGGCGCGGATCCGTGCCGGTGATCTCCTTTGTGCAGGACCGATAGGGAAAGAGCTTGTTCAGCAGATCAAGCGTCTTGCGGACGCTCGACGCGCTGGCGTAGGGGCCAAAGTAGCGCGCGTTATCGTCCTGCATACGGCGCGTGATGTACACGCGCGGCCACTCTTCACTGACGTCAATCTTGAGATAGGGGTACGACTTGTCATCCTTGAGACGAACGTTGAACCGCGGCTTATGGCGCTTGATGAGAGTGTTCTCCAGGATGAGCGCCTCCGCCTCTGTGGTCGTGACGATGTAGTCAAGGTCAGAGGCGCGCTGCGCGATCTGGAACGCCTTTGTGCCGGGGCTGAGCGCGTCCGCCCCAAAATAGGATCGGACGCGATTCCTCAGCACGGCGGCCTTTCCGACGTAGATCGGCTTGCTGCGCGCGTCGCGAAAAGTGTACACGCCGGGCTGCGCCGGCAGCCCCCGGGCCACCTGCGC
>JAAXGS010000131.1 GCA_012271225.1 Dehalococcoidia bacterium
TCGGCTCGTCCAGCAGCAGCAGATCGGGCGATGACATGAGCCCTCGCCCCAGCGCAAGCATCTGCTGCTGCCCGCCGGACATCGCGCTCGCCCGGTCGCGCCGCTTGTCGCGCAGGACCGGAAAGAAGTCCATGACGGCCTGAAGCCGCCTGCCCCGTTCCGCCGGGTCCTTGACGTGCATCCCGCCCAGCTCCAGGTTCTCCTGCACGTTCAGATGGGTGAAGACGTGCCGTTCCTGCGGCACGAATGAGATGCCTCTCTTCACGATCTCGTGCGTGGGCGCGTTCAGAATCCGGTCGCGCCACAGGATGCGGCCGGCAGAGACATGGGCCATGCCCATGACCGCTTTGAGAATCGTCGATTTGCCCGCGCCGTTCGGCCCCATCAGCGCAACGATCTCGCCGGCGCGGATCTCGATTGACACCGCGTCAAGCGCGATGACCGCGCCGTAACGCACCGACACGTCACGCAGCTCAAGCAGCGCCATGCCGCCGTTCCGCTCGCTACATGCGACTGCGCGTTCACTGCCCATTTCACTGCCGCCCCTGGTCATGCCGCGATCAGTTGCCCAGATACGCCTCGATGACGGCCGGATCATTAAGGGCGGGCTCCGGCGCGCCCTCCGCAAGAAGCTCCCCGCTGTCCATGACGATCAGATAGTCCGAGAGTTCGCGGACAATGCCGATGTTGTGCGACACGAATATGATCGTGTGGCCCTCCGCGCGCAGCCGCCGCATCAGTGACTTGACCAGCTCGATCATGTGGAGCGCCAGGCCGGCGAACGGCTCATCGAAGAGGTAGATGTTCGCGTCCATGGCCATTACCCGGCCGATCTCCAACAGCTTGCGTTGGCCGTAGGACAGCTCCTCCGCCAGATCGTTGCGCTTTTCCCACAGCCCGATTGCCCACAGGATCGCCTCCGCCCGCTCCCTGCGTGCGCCGCGGCCCCGCTGAAAGAGGGATGAAAAGACGGACCTCCGGGTCATGGCGATGAGCAGGTTGTCCATCAGGGTGATCTGCGGAAAGAGGCGAATCTCCTGAAACGTGCGGGTGATGCCGTTGGTGGGCGATTCATGAGCCCGTATGGTCTGCAGCCTCCTGTGCCCGATGATCACCGTGCCGCCGTCCATGGGCAGCGTTCCACTCAAAAGGTTGATGAGGGTCGACTTGCCGGACCCGTTGGGGCCGATGATTCCGGTTATGAGGCCGCGCGGAATCCTGACGGAGAGATGGTCGACGGCATGAACGCCCCCAAAGCTCTTCTCGAGCTCAACCGTCTCCAGGGCGATGGCGGGTTGAGCGTCTCGCCCGTCTGTTTGAGCGCTCATAGTTTGAACCGTCCGGCGACGCCCTGCGGCCTGAAGAGCATCAGCAGGATCAAAAGGACGCCCAGGATGATCTGCCGCGCCTGCCCCACGTGCTCCGGCGGGAGAAGCGGAATGAAGCGTATTCCCTCCTCCAACAGCACAAATGAAAGCGCGCCAAGCAGGGCGCCCGGGATGCTCGCAAGCCCGCCCAGAATGACGATGGCGACCAGAATGATCGATTCCAAAAGGATGAAGGAATGCGGATCGACGAATGAGGTGTAGCTTGCGAAGACCGCGCCTGCCAACGCGGCCATCATCGCCGAAATGACCCAGACGGCCAGCTTGTAGTGTGACGCGCGATAGCCGAAGACCTCAACCGCGTCCTCGTCCTCGCGCACGGCCTTGAGCACCCGGCCGAACGACGATGTGACGATCAGCCACGCGATTATCGCGACGACAGCAAGGAAGAAGAGCGCGAGCGCGAGAAACTCCAGATCGTCATTGAAAACGAAACCGCCGATGGCGGGTTTCGGAATCTCATGGATGCCAAAGGGCCCGCGCGTGACCCACTGCCAGTTCACAAATACGTTGAGGGAAATAATCGCGAAACCAAAGGACGCAAGCACGTAGAGATCATCCCGAAAGCGGCTGAACACAAGCCCGACAAAAAGGGCAATGACGCCCGTGAGGAGAACGGCCACCGGCAGCGCCGCGAAGAACGGCCACGCGAAGATCTGAATCACCTCATCTCCCAGAAACTCACGCCGCGGATTGGTCGTCAGAACGGCCACGGTGTACGCCCCGATGCCGTAAAACCCAATGTGCCCCACCGAGAGCAGTCCGGTGTATCCCAGAACAAGGTTCAGGCTGATCGCCAGCATGCCCCAGAGAGTGAACAGGGTCATGAGCCCGATTGAGAACCCCACTCCCCGTGAGAGCATGAATCCCGCCGCCGTCAGGATCACAAGAACGGCCACCCAGACCTCCAGGCGGCCGCGGAGAGAGGCGAGCAGGAATTGCGGCGCGCGCGAGAGTTGGACGCCGTCGCCAGGGGAAGTGATGCGCATACTGTCTCCGGCCTCGTTATGTCCCGTTATGTCCGAGGAATGATGCCCTTGGGCCAGAACGCCAGGAAGATCACAAGCAGGAGCAGGGATACGGCGTCCTGCCACTCGCCGGAGATGTCCCAGATTCCAAACTGCTCCACCAGGCCAAGCAGGAAGCCCCCCACAATGGCCCCATACAGCCCGCCGATGCCACCCACAACGGAGGCAATCCAGCCCTTGAGAAGCAGCTCCAGCCCCATTCTGGGTTGTATCGCCAGATCCTGACCGGTGAGGATGCCCGCAAAGGCCGCGTACACCGCGCCAATGAAGAACACAATGGCGATGACCGCCGTTGTGTTGATGCCAACCACCCGCGCCACCTGCTCATCGTCGCCGATTGCGCGAATCACCTTGCCCAGCGAGGTTCTGTACAGCAGGAGCCACAGCAGAAAGAACCCGGTAAAGGCGCATCCCACGGTGAAGACCGCAAAGGCCTTGAACGTCGCTCCGCCAACGGCAATCGGCTGACTGCCCAGGGATTCCGGCAGGGCGTGCGTGGTGCTGGTGAAGATGATGACGATGAGCGCGGAGACGGTCAGCAGCACGCCGAGCGTCGCCACCAGCATGATGAGGGTGGAGCGGGCGCGCAGCAGAATCAGCACGTACAGCCCCCGATAGAGCGCCAGCCCGACGCATCCCGCCAGAAGGCACGAGACCACCCAACTCAAGTACAGGCTCGCCTCGGGGCGGAGAGCAACGAAAAGCCCGGCTGCGCCCCCCGCGGCGAGCCCAATGACGGCGCTCATCCGCGCAGCCGCCGTTCGCCGGTTTGCAGCCTCTCCCCGAAATCGACGAAGGAGCCAATAGGCCGTGAGACCGACAATGACGCCGCTGAACGCGGTCACGAGTGGCGCCGTCGTCAGGTGCAGGTGATCAGGGAGCCAGAGGATCAGCGCCCCGTACAGCCCCGCTGCGGCAGCCAGCGCCGCCCCGACTGTTCGGAGCAGCGTTCTGCCATACCGCGGCCGAAAGCGCTCATAGAACGCCGTGTGCAGCGCCCACGCCGCGACTCCGGCAATGACGACGCCGAATACGATGTTCAGCAGGCTGTTTCCCGGATCATAGGCCTGATCGGCGGCCTGTCCCGATCTGAGATAGAACACGCCGTACGCGCCCATTGCCGCGGCAGCGCCGTAGTACAGGTCAAAGAACCACACCGTGCTGTAGACAAGGGTGAAGCCCAGCGCGAGCAGGGCATACACTGCGCCAACGTTCAGTCCGTTGATTGTGACCTGCAGCGCCTGACTCGGCGATTCGCCTATTTTCCAGGCGATGTAGGCGACTGCGGCCAGGCTCAGGGCGATGGCCAGAACAAGCCCGGGGCGGGCGCGGCGCGTCAGAGACTCCCAGGTCATTCGATCAACGCCTCGTGCAGGTCAACTGAGTGAGGCTCCACGCCATCTGTGGATCGGAGCGGCGGAACTCGCCGCTCCCCAACGTCCGGTTCTATTGAGGGGGAGGCGATGCCATGTGAAACACTTCCCAGATGCGGCCCTCCGGGTCCTCAAACGCGCGTCCATACATGAAGCCGTGATCCTGCGGCTCGCGCGGCTCCGTTGCTCCGGCCTCCAGCGCGGCGTCTATCAGGCGATCCACCTCA
>JAAXGS010000132.1 GCA_012271225.1 Dehalococcoidia bacterium
GTGACGGCGGCCATCACCGGCCAGGGTCTGGGTGAGACGGTTGCGCTGATCACGGATGGGCGTTTCTCCGGAGGCACGCACGGACTCGCCGTGGGCCACGTCGCGCCGGAGGCGATGACCGGCGGGCCGATGGGCCTGCTGGAGGACGGCGACATCATTGTGCTGGACGTGGCGCGGCGCGTGATTGACGTGGAGCTATCGGACGCGGAGTTGGCGGAGCGGCGGGCGCGCTGGCAGGCGCCGCCGCCAAAGCACTCTCGCGGCGCGCTCGCCAAGTACGCGCGGCTGGTGTCGTCCGCCTCTCGCGGCGCGGTCACCTCCTAGACCCGATTCTCGCCCATGCCCCATCCGCGGGGCGGAATGTCAGGCGAGGGGGACTTGCACCTCTGTGATGAGCTCGGGCTCAGGCGTCTCCGTCGGGTCTGACAGATAGACCTCCATTGGGGGGCCGGCGGGCTGGATTTCCTGCTGCGCAAGCCATGTGAACAGCAGTCCGTAGGCCGCGCCAACGCCGTCATACGGGCCTCGGTGGAACACGTGGGCGTAGCGGCCGCCTGGGAGCGTGCGAACGCCGATGCCGTCCGGGTTTGCCGGCTGCTCCGGCGTGGCGGGCGTCACCGGCGTCCACGCCTCCCAATGCAGCTGGGCCTCCGGCGTGGTGGAGGGATCATCGGCATACGTGCCGCCCGGCGGGCTGACGATGACGGCCTTTGCGGACTCTATCCACGCCAGCAGGCGTTCCATCGCCTGCGGAAACTGCTGATACGGCCCGTGCATTGCGATGTACGCGATGCGCCGCTCCGCCAGTTCCGTGATGCCCGGCTCTCCAATCGGCCTGTCTGCTGTGGTCAACACACACCTCCCCAATGACCGTGATACTTCCCCTAGTTAACCCGCCGCCCCCGTGACGACTTCATAGATAACAATACTTATCCCGATGATAATCACGAGGGCAACTATTCCGCCCACTATTTCCCAGGGTTCTTGTTTCTTCTCAACAGGCTTTTCAACGGTCATGGTCTTCTGATTCTTCATCCCATCCAGCCGCCCGCGCTGATACGCCGCTTGTTCCGCGGGATTGATTGGAGCAGGGACGGGATTGGATGGGGGACGAGGCGTGCTCACGGGCTCGTCTCGAAACACGGAACCCTCGCGCTCATACTGCGGTGTGTAGCGGCGACTCCTGGGCTTCGGAGGAGGGTTTGTGGGAGCCGCCGCGTCCGAAGAGGACTGACGCCGCCGCGCGCGCAAGGCGATGAGTTCCTCGACCAATTCCCTCTCGCGTGCTCTCTCTTGTTCTGTGCTCATGGTCGGCCCTCCTTTCTGATGATGTTCCGCGGTAACGTGTCCCGGACTGACGCATCAATTGTACGCCCGTGACGCGGACGGAATCGGCAGGATGACGGGCGGGAAGCGCCGCGCGCCGCATACGCGCCTGACGTACACTGTGGAGGTCATGGCAAGCCGCTTTCCTGAGAGAGTTCCCGGCATCACGCTGCTGCGGCTGGAGCCGGACGGTATCCACACCGTCTGGGAGGACGGGCAGGGTAGTCACTACCCCTACCGCTTTCTTCGCGGACATTGCCCGTGCGCCATGTGCGTGCTGGAGGGCACCAATCAGCGCGTGGTCTTTGAGAAGGATGTGCCTGAGGACGTCATCGCCATCGACTGGATGCAGGTTGGCCGCTACGCCGTGCAGTTCCTCTGGTCGGACGCCCATGAGACGGGGATATTTACGTTTCAGTATCTCCGTGAGTTGGACAATGAACTGCGTTCAGGTCCCTGACGCAGGGCGCTGATTTTTCAGGCCGCGGCCCGCCGTCAGAGCGGCGTGGTCTGAATCAACAACCGCGGGCGTCGGCGCGTGTCCTTGTGAATGAAGCGGCTCAACTCGTCCTGAACCAGGGACTCGATGGCCGCCAGCCCGCCGCCTGAATCGACAGCGCGCCCCACCGCAGCCTCAACCACCTCACACGCCCGCGCGCTGAGTTCCTCCGCCCGGCGGCTGTCAAGGAATCCAAGGATCGATATTGTTGGATCGCCCACCAGCTCGTGCGTCTCGGTGTCCAGGGGCAGAAACACGGCCACAACACCGTCGCGCGCAAGGGTCGATCGTTCATTGAGCACCTCGGTGTCCACGCTGCCCACGTGCAGACCCGAGACGAATCTGTCTCTGAGGTTCAGGGTATCGACCACCGCCGCTCCGCCGATGTCGTCGATCTCCAGCACGTCGCCGTCCGTCATGAGGAAGATGTTGTCCCCGGGGATGCCGACGGATTCGGCGAGGTGCGTGTGGTGGACCAGATGCCGATAGTCTCCGTGGATCGGCACAAAGTAGCGCGGCCGGGTCAGCCGCATCATCAATTTCAGGTCCTCCTGGCTTGCGTGGCCGCGCACGTGAACCTGCTCCGTGGCGCTGTAGAGGACATCGGCGCCCAGCCGAAAGAGGCCATCGATCATTCTTCCCACCACGGCCGCGTTTCCCGGAATGGGGTTGGAGGAGATGATGACGGTGTCTCCGGGATCAATGCGCACCTGCTGATGGGTTCCCCGTGACATGCGGACGAGCGCGGACGTCGGCTCACCCTGCGCGCCAGTCGTCATGATGACCGTCTCCTCCGGCACGGCGGCATCCAGTTGGTTGGGGGGGATGAGCAACCCGTTTGGAATGCGCAGGTAGCCCAGCTCCATTGCGATCTGGACGTTGTCCACCATGCTTCTGCCGACGACGCCCAACCTGCGCCCATGCAGGGCCGCCGCGTCCGCAACCTGTTGGATGCGTGAGATGAGCGAGGCGAAACTGGCGACGATCACGCGCCCCTGCGCCTCGCCAATGAAGCGCGTCAGCGCCTTCCCAACGACGGCTTCTGAGGGCGTGTGGCCGGGGATTTCAGCGTAGGTTGAATCGGACATGAGCAGCAGAACGCCGTCGCTCCCCGCCTGCGCCAGCCTCTGAAAGTCCGTTGGCTTGCCGTCCGCCGGTGTGTGGTCGAGCTTGAAATCACCCGTATGGACAATTGTCCCAACCGGCGTGCTGATGATCACGCCGGTCGCGTCCGGTATGGAGTGATTGACGCGAAAGAGCGTGACGTCAAACGGGCCAAGTTGAAATGTGTCGCCGGGCTCGATCGTTTCAAGCGCAACGCCGCGCAGCTGGCGCGACTCCCGCAGTTTGACGGAAACAAGGCCGATGGTGAGCGCGGTGCCGTACACCGGGGCGCGCAGCTCCGGCAGGATGTGCGGCAATGCGCCGATATGGTCCTCATGGCCGTGGGTGATGACCACGCCGACGACGTTCTCACGCCGGTCCAGAACATACTGCGCGTCCGGAATGACGATGTCGACGCCGTGATGCGTCTCGTCGGGAAACATCAGGCCGCAATCGACAATGAGGATGGCGTCGCCGTATTCGACAAGCATCATGTTCTTGCCAATCTCGCCAAGACCGCCCAGCGGGATGACGCGGAGGGCTGAGGGTGACGGAGGCATGGATCTGTCGCTCATTGACGGTGACGGCTACAGGAGGTTCAGTTGTTCCCCGCATCCGGATTGCCCCTCGGTTTGGGAGGCGGGCTCCTGCGCGCCGGGCCCGGGTGGATGGTCGTCATGTGCGCCGGCTGCGCGGAGGCGCGCCTGTTCCAGCGCCGCCGGCAGATTCTTGAAATCCTGCACGATAATCTCCCGCCATTGCTGTTGGTGCAGGGCGGCGGCGGGGTGGTAGATCGGATAGACGGCCAGCCCGTCTTTGTAGAGCAGCTGCCCCCGCGCGCGAGAGATGGATTGCCGCGGAAAGAGCCGCGTTAGTGAAAACCTCCCCAGCGTGACAAGCAGGGTGGGGTTGATGATCTCCAACTGACGCCGGAGATACAGTGATTCACACAGATCCAACTCATCATCGCGGGGATCCCGGTTGTTGGGCGGGCGGCATTTCACGGTGTTGGTGATGTAGACGTCCTTCCTGTCCCATCCGATGGATGCGAGCAGTTCATCCAGAAGCTTTCCGGCCGCGCCGACAAACGGGCGTCCCTGTTGATCCTCATAGTATCCGGGCCCCTCGCCGATGAACATAACATCGGCGTCGGACGCTCCCTCGCCGGGCACGGCTCGGGTGCGGCCCTCGGACAACCTGCACGCCGTGCACGTCGATATGTCGCTCGCAATGGCGCGCAGCGCGTCCGCTGGATCAGTGGCCGGATCAGCCATCAGGGTATCGCCGGGACGGACCCTGTCCGGCCCGCGCCGCGTTCTCTTTCACAAGCGGGCAGGGATGCCGCTACTCGTCCTTGACTCCGAGTTCGTCCTTGAAGTAGTTGACCGCGTCCTGAACCGTGAGTATCTTCTCGGCGGCCTCGTCCGGAATATCGGGCGTGCCAAACTCATCCTGCAGGGCCAGGACGAATTCAACCATGTCCAGTGAATCGGCATTGAGGTCGTCACCGAAGGCGGCCTCCGGCGTCACCTGATCAGCCTCAACGCCAAGTTTCTCGACTGCGACCTTCTGGACCCTTTCTATGACGGTAGCCACGTAGCGATTCCTCCTTCTGTGAGATTGATCCTGTGAAACTACATTAGGGGTCAGGTGAGAGTTCCGCAAGCACACCGCCCAGGACGCCCCGCACAAAGCGGCCCGATCCCTCCCCGCCGTAGATCTTTGCCAGTTCAACCGCCTCTGAGACGGCCACCATCGGCGGAGCGTGCCTGCGGGTGATCTCCGTGAGCGCCAGCCTCAGGGCGTTGCGATCCACGCCGGCCAACTGGTTGACGGGAAATGTGGTGGCATGGCCCTGAATCAGGAGATCAAGGCGCTGCTCATCCTGCTGCACGTCCTGCACCAACGTTGACGCATAGGAGAGGACGGATTTCCGTCCGGCATCCACAGGAAAATCGTCGGCGATTCTCTGCAAAGCCGGTAACGGCGGATGCTTTACCGCGTCCCATTCATAGAGGGCCTGAAGGGCGAGAATCCTGGCGTTGCGCCGGGATTCCGCGAATCCATCATCGGATATTCCGCCCTCGGAGTGCGCGGACACGGTGACCGCCCTAGCCGCTGAGCGCTTCGAGCTGCTCAAGGTTACCGATGTTGATCGTTTCCGCCTCTGCGAATGTGCGCTTGACCAGGCCGGTCAGCACCGTGCCGGGCCCGATCTCCACAAAGGTGTCGGCGCCGTTGTCCCGCAGGTACTCGACCGTCCGGAACCATTGGACAGAATTGCGGATTTGGCTCGCCAGCTCATCCGTGATGTCCTCCGCCGTGGCGAGCGGCTGCGCTGTCACGTTGCCGATGACAGGGAAACCGGGTGCGGAAATCGTCGCGGATGCAAGGGCGGAGCGCATTCCGGGAACAGCGGGATCCATCAGGGATGAGTGGAACGCGGCGCTGACGCGGAGAGCCACAACGCGCCGCGCGCCCCGCTCCTCCGCAAGCTTTTGCGCGGCCTCAACACCCTCCTTTGAGCCGCTGATGACGATTTGGTCGGCGGAGTTCAGGTTTGCCATGTCCACGCCGGCCTCGGCGCAAATCTCGCTGAGGGTAGTCTCCGGCATGCCCATGACGGCGGCCATCGCGCCCTCCCGCTCATCGCCCGCGGCCTGCATCAGACGCCCCCGCTCCCGGACAAGCCGCACGGCGTCCGTAAAGGTCATTGCGCCCGCCGCGACCAGCGCTGAATATTCGCCCAGGCTGTGTCCGGCGGCGAATGACGGCGTTAGCCCCTTCGCCTGCAGCCTCTCGCGCGCGGCCTCCAGCGTCGCAATCGAGGCCGTCAAGATGGCGGGCTGCGTGTTGATCGTCTGTGTCAGGGTTTCTTCCGGGCCCTCAAAACAGAGTCCGGAGAGGGAGAATCCAAGCGCCTGGTCAGCCTCGTCAAAGATCGCCTTTGCCGCCGGAACGGCGTCATAGAGGTCCTTGCCCATGCCCACGGCCTGAGCGCCCTGTCCGGGAAAGAGAAACGCAATCGTCATCTGTGACACTCCTTCACATTGTCTGCTTGTGTTTCCGACAGAATCGTCCGCTGTCCGGGCGCGCCCCGTTTCGTGATCCGGTTATTCGGCGGCGCGGCGCGGCGCGATGACCTGCCGCCCGTTGTACGTGCCGCATGAGGGGCAGGCGCGATGCGCCATCCGCGCATTGCCGCAGGTGGGGCACTGTGACATGAACGCGGGCGTGCGGGCGGTGTGGGCCATCCTCTTGTTCTGACGCGCGCGGGAGCGGCGTCGCTTTGGCAGCGGTGGCATGGTCGTGTTCCCTCTGTCTTTCTTTCTGATGCGCCGTCGGGCCGTATCAGGTCTGTGATCGTGACGCCCAGATTTCTCGCAGCGCGGCCCATTCGCTGCGGGCGGGTTCCGATGGACATGTGCAGGATACCGTATTGCGGTCTGCTCCGCACTGCGGGCAGAGGCCCGCGCAATTGGGGGCGCAGACGGGGTTCTGCAGTTCGTGCAGGATCAGGTATTGCCGCACGGCGTCGCCGACGTCCAGCAGATGTTGCTGGCTGATGCTCAGGTCCTCCGAGCTGTCGCGCGGCGGCAACCGTTTGCCTGTCGTGATGTCAATGACGGGGAAGTACTCCTCCGCAAACGAGAACTCCTGGGTTTCCCGGTAGCGTTTCAGACACAGGGAGCACGTCTCATCCCGCTCAGACACGCAGGAGGCGGAGACGAGAATGCCCGCGTCCGTGCGCATGAGCTCCGCATCACAGTTAATCGCCGCGTCATTGACGGTCTCGCCGGTGAAGCCGTAGGCGCGGCGCGCGCCGATGTTTTCCTGCATAAGCGCGCTGACGTTGATGAGCATGGCGTCTCCACGAGCCCTCAGGCCGTTCGATTATGCGGACAGTGATCCGGCTGGAGCGTGCCGAAACATAGGGCGCCGCTTTCCTCACAGAAAGCAGGGGGCCTGCGTTATGCCGTGGCACTCTCCGCGCCGGTGACCTGCCGCGTGAAGTCCACGATTTCCTTGAGGCTGGTTCCGGGGCCAAAGATGCCGGCAATCCCCATCTGCGTGAGGGCGTCGTAATCCTCACGCGGGATGATGCCGCCGGCAAAGACGGCGACCTCTCCGAGGCCGTTCTCCCTGAGGCCGCTGACAATTGCGGGGAGCAGATCAAGGTGCGCTCCGGAGAGGATGCTGAGGCCGACGGCGTCGACGTCCTCCTGCACAGCGGCCTGAACAATCATCTCCGGCGTCTGCCGGATGCCCGTGTAGATGACCTCGAATCCCGCGTCGCGCAGCGCCCGCGCGACCACCTTTGCGCCCCTGTCATGACCGTCAAGGCCCGGTTTCGCAATGAGCACGCGTGCCGGGGTTCCCACTGGCGCGGATTCAGTAACCATCTGTTCGCTCCTCTCCTCTGCCCAACCGCCCGGTCCTGCGGCGACGTCTCAGTGCGCGTCCTGGTTGGCGGGCCCGGTGCGGGACATTCCCGCGTGCGCCGCGTCGCGCTGCGCAATCAGGACAAGCGTCCCGAGAAAATCCAGGGGATGAATCGCCCGCAGGACGTTGTGCGGGTCGCCGTCATCGACAATGACGCGCGCGCCGGCGGACCGCGCCCGTTCCTCCACCGCGGCCGGGTCATCGGACTCCAGGACAACGGCGTGCAGCCCCTCGCCCATCAGTTTCAGCGCCCGCGCGACCGGCCCGGTGTCATTGAGTTGCTGCGCAAACTCCACCTCGGCATCGCCCGCGTCCAGCCATGCGGTGTCCATCGCGTAGCCCTCCGAGACGGCCCGGCGCTTGAGGGGCATGCGAAAGAGGCGCTGCCACGCCGCGGATGCCGCGCCCGCGTCCCATGTGCGAATGGTCACATGGTGCAGGCCGATGTCCCGGGACGTTCCGGGGGTGAAGAGCGTTGTCTCCTCAAACTCAACGGGAACCCCGCCCGTGGATTCCGGACTGACCAGATCGCTGAGTCCGGTGACGCGGGGGCGGGGCGCCGCATCCGGAAACACCCCGCCGCGGGCGGCGATTTCGGCGCGCGCGTGCACAACGTCCGCCACCCGAAAGCTGACGTGGTGCATCCCTTCACCGCGCTCCTCAAGGAATCCTGATAGCTCGCTGTCATTGGCCATCGGCTGCATCAGCGCCAACCGTCCTGTGCGGAGCGGAACCAGGGCGACTCGTATCCCGTCCTCCTGCGACTCGCGCGTCACGGCGGCGGTGAGGCCGAGCACGCGCTCAACACGGCGGGCGGCCTCCTCCATATCGCGGACGGCAAGGCCCACATGATCAAAATGCTCAAACAGAAGCGGTTGTGATTCAGTCATGTCCGTATGTGTCCGATGAGGTATGCGCTCCGTCTTTTTGAGGGACGCTCAGCGCTGATTGAACAGGATGGCCGTTCCAAAGAAATCGCTGGGATGCACAACGCGGATCACGCGACCGCCCTCTGGGTCCTCAATGACGCGGAGGCCAAGCCCCGCGATGTGGTCTCGCAGCGCGACCGCGTCATCCGTTTCAAGGACAATGCCGTACACCCCCTCGCCGCGCGTTGCGATGGCGCGCGCAAGCGGCCCGTCCTCACTTGTCTGTTGGGCGAACTCCACCTCCGCGTCGCCCGCGTCCAGCCAGCCGGTGATGATCGGCGCGTCCTGCCGTTCCGCCATGCGGTTCACCTTCAGGCCAAAGCTCCGTGACCAATCCGCCACGGCCTGGTCACGGTCCGGAGTGGCAATGGTGATGTGATGCACTTTGAGATCGTGTTCAACGGGCGTGCGCCGCGTCACCTGGGCGATCTCCGTCAGGACGCCGTGCGCGGCGCGCGGGTGGATGAACTCAACCTCGCCGACAAAGCCCTCCCGCGGCGCGCCCTGAATGAGCTGCACTCCGCGCTCCTGCAGCGTTTTGATCTCCTCGCGGATATCGTCGACCTCAAAGCAGATGTGTTGGATTCCCTCGCCGCGCCGCTCAATAAATCTGCCCACCGCGCTCTCCGGGTTGGTCGGCTGCATCAGTTCAAACCGGACGTTGGCCGTCGGCACGAGTGCCGCGACGAGTCCCTGATCTTCAATCTCCTCCTGCGCGGCGACGCTCAGCCCAAAGACGCGCTCAAATGCGTCCGTGGCCGCCTTGAGGTCCCGGACGGCGACGCCCACATGGTCAATACGCTTGAACATTTGATGTGTTCCCTTTCTGCGGTGTTCGCGCCGCGTGCCCTAAACGACCAACAGCTCCTTGTGCATTCCAAAGACGCCGCGGAGCACGTCACAGATCTCCCCCGTTGTGCATTGCGCCTCGACGCAGTCCACGATGGCGGGCATGGTATTGTCCGAACTGCGCGCGATGGCCTCAAGACGCTCCAGTGCCGCCTGCGCCCTGTGCCCGTCACGATCCCGCCGAACCTTTTGCAAGCGGTCGATCTGGCGCTTTGTCTCTTCGGGATCGATGCGCAGAATCTCCATGGGCGTCTCATCGCCCGTGGCGAATGAGTTCACGCCGACAACCGTGCGCTCCCGGCTTTCAACCTGAGTCTGGAAGCGATAGGCGGCATCCCCGATCTCCTGCTGCTGGAAGCCGTTTTCGATTGCGCGAACCGCTCCGCCGATTGCGTCGATGCGCTCGATGTACGCCCGCGCCTCCTGCTCCAGTTGGTCCGTCATCGTCTCGACAAAATAGGAGCCTGCCAGCGGGTCAACCGTGTCCGTCACACCGGACTCATACGCCAGGACCTGCTGGGTTCTGAGGGACAGGGTGACAGCATCCTCAGAGGGCAGGGCGAGCGCCTCATCCTTTGAGTTGACGTGCAATGATTGGGTGCCGCCGAGCACGGCCGCGAGGGCCTGCAGGGTGGAGCGCACAACGTTGTTGTCCGGCTGTTGCGCCGTCAATGTGACGCCGGCCGTTTGCGTGTGGAAGCGCAGCATCTGTGATCGCGGGTTGGTGGAGCCGAATCTCTCCACCATGATCCGCGCCCAAAGGCGCCGCGCCGCGCGATACTTGGCAACCTCCTCAAGCAGGTTGCTCTGCGCCACAAAGAAGAACGACAACTGCGGGCCGAAATCGTCCACCTTGAGGCCTGCAGCGATGGCCGCGTCGACGTACGCGATGGCATCGGCGAGCGTGAAGGCGATCTCCTGCGCCGCCGTGCACCCCGCCTCCCGCATGTGATACCCGCTGATGGAGATCGTGTTCCAGTTGGGTGTCTCCGCCGCGCAGAAATCGAACAGATCGGTAATCAACCGCATGGACGGGGCGGGCGGATAGATGTACGTGCCGCGCGCGATGTACTCCTTGAGAATGTCATTCTGAACGGTGCCCCGAAGGTCCTTCGTGGCCACCCCCTCACGCCGGGCAACGGCGATGTAGTACGCGAGCAGAATGGACGCCGTCGCGTTGATGGTCATCGACGTTGACACACGGGCGAGGTCGATGCCGTCAAAGACGATGGCCATGTCCTCGACGTGAGAGATCGGGACGCCGACCTTGCCCACCTCCCCAAGCGCGAGCGGAGCGTCGGAGTCGTAGCCGGTCTGCGTCGGAAGGTCAAACGCCATGGACAGGCCGGTCTGGCCCTGCTCCAGCAGATACTGATACCGCCTGTTCGTCTCCTCGGCGGAGGCGAAGCCCGCGTACTGCCGCATGGTCCACAGGCGCCCACGATACATCGTGGGCTGCACGCCGCGCGTGAACGGGAATTGAGCCGGGTAGCCGACGTTCTTGTCATAGTCGGACCCGGCGACGTCGCCGGCATCGTAAACCGGGGCCACCTCGATCTCGGACGTCGTCTCAAAGCGGTCCTGCCGCTCCTTGTTGCGGGCGACCGCAGGCCCCCAGACCTTTGCCAGCCAATCTTCCTTGGACATACCGCCGCCGTTTGTCACAGGGTTTCCCTCCCTTAATGAATGGCGCGCGACCGATTGGCCGGTCACGGCAGCCGGACCGCCATTCCGCTCTGAACAGAATACAGACCGAAGCGCAGTCATGCCAATCGGAGGCGAAACCGCAGGGAATAGGGCAGTGGTGCGGTACTATATCAGAGAGCGCGATACGGAGGTTGGCCATGCTGTACATATTTCTGTGCACCGTCACGGAGGAGGGGCAACAGCAGATGCTCCGTGATCCGGAGATGTTCACAAAGGTCGCCTCCGATGTTCACGTGGACGGCACGCAGATGCTGGCGCGCTACGCCGTTCTGGGACGCTATGACTACGTGGCGATGGTGGAGGCGCGGACGCATGAGGACGCGGCGCGGCTCTCCCTTGAGTTGGGCGCCCGCGCACGTGTCCACATTGAGACGCTGCCAACAATCGCCGTCCGACAGCTTGCCGATTCATCCGGAGAGGAAATGCGTGAAATGTTCTCCGTGAGCTTCCAGTTCCCCACATCGGAGGATGACCCCCTCGATTATCCAGGCCCTCTCCGCTCCTGACCCGCGCCCGGCCGGTCGACGCTAGGAATTCGGCGCGAAGATCAACTCCGGCACAACGACCTCCCACGCGTCGCAGCGCAAAGGCTCACGATATTCTCCTCGGGAGCGTTCCTGGTTCCACGTGATGACGGCGTAGACCGTCGCCTGCACGCAGCGCATGCCTTCTGCAGGAGGCGTGGAGGCGGATTCTGTGAGCCGTCCAACGACGGTTCCCTTCCCATCCCGGAGCACCCAACGCTTTGCAGTAGTGTCAATCTCCAGCCTGTCACCCGGCGAGAGGGCGCTGATGGCCCTGTGGATCGGATCTCTCGCCGGCTTGCGTCCCGCAAAACCCAGATTGACGTCTGACAAGCTCAGTTGTGAATACTGCAGCGCGAGTTCCGGCGGCGCGGGCGGGAGCGCAACGGAGCTCCGGTGATGAAGCGCGGGCAGGTTGCTTCGGCGGGCATCGAGGGGCAGCCGTGTCCCGGAAAGATGCGCAACCGCCAGGGTCTGCCGCGCCCGTGTCATCGCCACGTAATACAGCCGGCGCTCTGCATCAATATCTTTGTTGCCGCCCGTCCCGTCGCTCCAGCCCCCGTCCAGAACGACGACGTGGTCGAACTCCAGGCCTTTGGCGCGATGGGCGGTGGTCAACAGCAGTCCGCGCTGTCTCCGGCGCGCGGCTCGGGCCCATTCCGCCAACCACTCGATGATCTGCTGAACCGGGGACTCAGCCCTGCCGAATTCCCCTGTATAATCCTCCACCGCTTCCTTGAGCAGATCCGTCCACGGCCCCGGAGACTGTTGGTTCACCCACTCATCAAGTTGCGGGGCGGTCACCAGCCGGCGGTCAGGCTCACGCAGCCGGTTCACCAGCGCCTGTGTTTCCCTTAGATACCAGATGCCGGTGAAATCCTCATTCGCCGCCTGCACGGGGATGCCCTCACGCTCACACAGGCTGCGCACGGGGTCGAGATAGCGCCATTCACGCGCCACCACCGCGCAGGATGTCCAGTTCCAGTCCTCCCGGGCGAGGGCGGCCAGCCTTTGGAGTTCCGCGACGCTCGCCTGAGCCTGAGAGATGGGCGAGTCTCCGGCTGGCAGTATCTGCGCCTTCCCGGCCGCGACGGGGTCAATCCTCCCCCATGTCCCGCCCGGCGGGTCCTTTCGTCGGGCCGGGTTAATCCGGATTGGATGCCCGGCTTTCATGCGCTCTTTGGCGGGCTCAATCACGGCGTTGGCGGCGGCAATGATGTGGGCCGTCGAGCGATAGTTATCCGTCAGATAGGCGGCCCGAGCCCGGTAGTCCCTCTCGAATCGGCGGATATACTCCACCGATGAGCCTCTGAAGGTGTAGATGTTCTGATCATCGTCCCCAACCGCGAAGAGGCTGAGTTTGTCATCCTCCTCGGACAGGGTTCTGCCCGCAAGGGCGGATATCAACTCGTATTCGTCAGGGCCAATGTCCTGATATTCATCCACCAGAATCCAGCGGAAACCCGCCAGCAGTCGATCCCGGAGATCGTCGGCCTCCTCCGGTGGCAGCCCCTCTCCGCGCAGCAGGGCCGCCGCCTCCCTGAGGACAGCATTGAAATCCTCATTATCCGGGTGGTCCGTCTGTTGAGTGAAACTGGCGCCCACCAGACGCATGGCAAGCGCGTGGCACGTGAGCACCATCACGCCGCGCGCGTCATCGCCGATGAGCGCCTCAAGGCGGCGGCGGATATCGATGGCGGCGTGTCGGTTGTAGGCGAGGGCCAGGATGCTCCGCGGGTTCTCCCGCCGCACGCGCACCAGATAGGCGATGCGATGCGCCAGAACCCGCGTCTTGCCGGAGCCGGGGCCGGCGAGAACCAGCATGTTCGACTGCTCACGGTCATCCGCCACGATGTTGCGCTGCGTGGGGTTTCCCAGATCGCCGACGATTTTCTGCCACGATTCCGGCGTCGTCTGGCGCGAGATTTCCGTGTTGTCAGACAGCCAGCGGCGCAGGAAGTTGTCACGCGAGAGCCGGAAGTAATCGGCGATCATCCGCAGGGCATCCGCTATCTGTTGAAGTCCCCGCCGAACGAATTCCGCCATCACGTGAATCTGGCGCGTCTGTTCCTCATAGTGGATTTTCAGTGGTTCGTAGTCCGCCCCGGTGAAGCTGCGTCTTTCCGTTTTCAGCCGGATGGTCATTGCGGGGCGGAATACGGCCAACCCCTTGTTGAGCTGAATGACCTCCTGTTCGTGGAGCCAGAGCAGCGCGCGCTCCATGAGCTTGTGGGGTTCCCTGACCGTGCCCTTAAGAGTCATATCCGACTCAACCGCCTTCAACAGATTGCCCAGGGTCGTTTCGACCAGGAGGTCCGTGCCGTGCTGCTCTTTCGGCAGCCGATCAAGCAGATGATCAAGCAGGCGGCGGGCGGCCGCGCGGCGCATCGCTGCTATCTCTCCAATGTCACGCCATGACCGCCTCGGTGTGACATCCATCATGTCCCTGCCGCGTCCGCGCGCTTCAAGGCTGCCGCCGCCGTCCTCGCCGCGCCCATCGGCTGCGATGCTGCGGACGATGCGCCGCACGTATTCCGGCAGGGCGTGGGTGTGGCCGTCATCCTTCAACCGCTGTGTGACATTCCGCAGGTGCAGAGGGGCCGTTTCACCCACCTCTGTGTCCGGAGCCTCTTGCGGCAGAAGATCCAGCAGGGCGCTTTCCAGTGCCTCGGCCTGTTCAAAGCGGTGGTGTGAACTGCGTTGGACGCCCCTGTGGACGTATGCCGTCAGGGCAGTGTCGTTGCGGGCGATCCCCCAGCGCTCAAGGTCATAGAGCGCGCCCCTGACGCCCTCAGAGGTCAGGCCCGCCACGGCCATCAACTCATCGGTCGTGATGCCCTCGTCAGGGTCAGCCTCCAGCAGGGCCTCTGCTATTCTCAGCAACTGGCCGCGGTAGCGCGGTGTGATATCGACCCTTTCGAGCCTGGCGCGCGCCTGATCGAGTGAGTTGATCTGCAGGGAAGAGGGAAACACCTCCACGCGGTTCGCCTCACGGGTCAGCAGTTCCGCCTCCTCCAGCCATGCCACGGAGGTTCGGACGCGGGTATCGTCCGTCGCGGAATCCTGCATGAATTCCTTGTCTTCGTCCTCGCCAAGAATCTCGCCCGCGGTCGCGACAACCTCGCCCTGCAGGCGTTTCTTGCGGTCGAGGTTGCGCAGCGCCTTGAGGACTGCGTGGATTTCGCGGCGCGACAGTTGGGCGCGGGCCGACATGCCGAATTGACGCTCCACGTCCTCCTGCGTGTAGAGCAAGACGCAGCGCGCCATTTTCTGATCCCGGCC
>JAAXGS010000133.1 GCA_012271225.1 Dehalococcoidia bacterium
CCTGTTTACGCTGGCGAACGGGGTGGACCGGAGGGCGCCGAGGCTGGATGCGAGGCACTTGGCGGGTCATGCGGAGGGCACGGTGCTGCTGACGGGGGGGCGTGACAGTTGTGTGACGCGGCTGGCGCTGGCGGGGAGAAGGCAGGAGGCGGAGGCGCTGCTGCGGGATTATGCGGGGTGGTACGGCGCGGACTCGGTCTATGCGGCGCTGCAGCAGAATTTTCTGCAGGGGGACACGGCGCGGAACCGCAAGCTGGCGGGGATTGCGGAGGAGGCGGGCGTACGGCTGGCGGTCACGAACGACGTGCATTACCACGCGGCGGAGCGGTACCGGCTGCAGAATGCGCTGGTGGCGATCCGGCTGAACACGACTGTGGACCAGGCGCTGCCGCATCTGCTGCCCAACGATCAGTTCTATCTGAAGCCGGCGGCGGAGATGGCGCGTCTTTTTGGCGAATTCCCGGAGGCGGTGGCGAACACGGCGGAGATTGCGGAGCGGTGCGCTTTCGATCTGGGGACGGACCTGGGGTATACGCTGCCGAAGCCGGCGTTGCCGGAGGGGTATACGGCGGAGGGGTATCTGCGGGAGCTGTGCTACGGGGCGGCGGTGCGGCGCTACGGGGCGGTGACGAAGCAGATCACGGAGCGGCTGGAGGAGGAGTTCAGCCTGATCGGGCGGCACGGGCTGGCGGGCTTTCTGCTGTTGTACCGGGAGATCGTGATGATCGCGCAGGAGATCATGGTGGAGAGGGGGAGGCCTGCGGTGTTGGAGGGGCGGGAGCCGCCGGGGCGAGGGCGGGGGTCGTCGGTGGCGCTGCTGGTGGGGTATCTGATCGGGATCAGCCATATCGATCCGCTGAAGTGGAGTCTGACGCTGGAGCGTTTTTTGTCTGAAGACACGACGGTGCTGCCGGACATCGACCTGGACTTTCCGCGGGCGCTGCGGGACGAGCTGATCGAGCGGGTGCACGAGCGGTTCGGGCCGGAGTATGCGGTGCTGGCGGGGGCGATCGCGACGTACAAGATCAAGGGGGTGCTGCGGGATCTGGGCAAGGCGCTGGGGCTGCCGCAGGAGGAGTTGGGGCTGCTTTCGAAGCAGATGCGTTCGCATGATGGGGCGCGTTTGCGGGAGGAGATGGCGCAGCTGCCGGCGTTCAGCCAGCGGGTGAATGCGTGCGGGTGGCGGGAGCTGATCGAGCTGGCGCCGCAGCTGATGGGTGCGCCGAAGCTGCTGAGCCAGCACGTGGGGGGGATGATTCTGAGCAGCTCGCCGATTCCGGAGATGGTGCCGGTGCGGGAGGGGGCGATGGAAGGGCGGTACATCATGGACTGGGACAAGGACAGCGTGGCGGACGCGGGTTTTGCGAAGATCGATATCCTGTCGCTGCCGGTGCTGGACCAGTTGGAGGAGGCGCTGGACCTGGTGGAGGCGCGGGAGGGGAAGCGGCCGGACGTGAGCCGGATCGACCCGGAGGATCCGAAGGTGTACGACATGATCAATGCGGGGCTGTCGAAGGGGATCTTTCTGCTGCAGTCGCCGGCGCAGCTGAAGATGGGGCAGCGTTTGCTGTCGCGCAATCTGCTGGATTTGGCGTACCAGGTGGCGCTGATCCGGCCGGGGGTGGGGGTGCAGGGGAGCGCGGTGTCGCAGTTTGTGGAGCGGTACCGGCACGGGGCGGCGTGGGAGTACGATCATCCGCTGGAGGCGCGTGCGCTGGCGCGTGGGTATGGGGTGATCGTGTGGCAGGAGCAGGTTGTGCAGCTGATCACGGACGTTTCAGGGCTGACGGCGGCGCAGGCGGACGAGATCCGGCGGGCGTTTGCGCGGTCGAACAATGAGCATCTGATCGCGCTGCACTGGGAGCAGTTTCGGGAGGGGGCGCGCAGCAGGGGGGTGCCCGAGGAGACGGCGCGCACTATTTTTGCGAAGATCAACGGGCATTACATGTTCCCTGAGAGTCATTCGCACGCGTTTGCGATCACGGCGTACCAGGCGGCGTGGCTGAAGTGCTATTATCCGCTGGAGTTTTTTGTGGCGCTGATGAACAACCAGCCGATGGGTTTCTATCCACTGGAGACGCTGAAGCAGGATGCGCGGCGGTTCGGGATCCCGTTTCGCAATCCGTGCGTGAACCTGAGCGAGGTGCGGTGCAGGCCGGAGGAGGGGGCTGTGCGGATGGGGCTGGTGTTCACGAAGGACGTGGGGGAGGCGTGGGCGAGGCGGATTGTGGAGGAGAGGGAGCGGAATGGGGCGTACACGGACACGGGGGACCTGGTGCGACGCACGGGGATGACTGAGCAGGCGGTGCTTTCGCTGGCGATGGCGGGGGCGTTTGACGGGATTGCGAGCAACCGAAGGGAGGCGCTGTGGGAGGCGGGATTGACGGTGCGGTCTACGGGGAACGGGCAGGGGGCGCTGTCGCTGGCGCGGACTGAGAGTGCGGCGGCGTTGACGGATTTTGATGCGCGCGAGCAGATGATCGGTGAGTATGAGGTGCTGGAACTCTATCCGAAGGGGCATTTGATGGAGTTTGTGCGGCCGACGCTGGCGCGGCACGTTCGCTCTTCGGTTGAGGTGGAGAAGCTGGATGATGGGGCGACGGTGACGGTGGCGGGGTGGCCGGTGGCGAGGCAGCATCCGCGAGGGCGGGACGGGACGGTGTTTGTGACGATTGAGGATGAGTACGGTGACGTGCAGATTATTCTGTGGGGGGATGTGTTTGCGCGGTATAGCCGGGAGCTGGACAGCCAGGTGATCGAGGTGAATGGGACGGTCTCGAAGTGGGATGGGACGACGAATGTAGTTGTGACTTCGTTGCGGGCGATTAGGGTGGGGGTGAGGATGCCGCGAGCCCATGACTGGCACTGAACTGCAGTGGTTAGTGGTTAGTGG
>JAAXGS010000134.1 GCA_012271225.1 Dehalococcoidia bacterium
GCCGCCCTTGACCACCTTGGTCACGCGGCGTATCTTCACCACTCTCTCGGTGAGCTGCTGCTCGCCCGGCTCACCTCGCCCGCGTCCGTCGAACGAAAGCGTCATCAGAACTCCAGTCCGGCCTCGCGCGCGGCCTCGGCGAACGCCTTGACCCGGCCGTGGTACTTGTAACCACCCTTGTCGAACACAACCTGCGCTATGCCCTTCTCCCTTGCCCTGCGGGCCACCAGCGCGCCTACCATCGTGGACACCGAGGACTTGGGCTGCGAGTCCTTGCCCGCCTTTATCTCGGCATCCAGGCTGGAAGCGGCCGCCAGTGTATGTCCCTCCGAGTCGTTAATGACCTGCGCATAGATGTGGTTCAGGCTGCGGAACACGCAGAGGCGCGGGCGCGTTTCGGTTCCCCGAACCCGCTGCCGCAGACGAAGATGACGGCGCCGCCGCGCCTCTCCGACTGTTCGTATCCGTGGCATCGCTCTCCCGCTCCGGTTATCTGCGTCCGGCGCCCTTGCCGGCCTTGCGCCGCACCTGCTCGCCCTGGTACCGAATTCCCTTGCCGGTGTACACGCCGGGCTTGCGGACGGCACGAATCCGCGCCGCGGTCTGGCCGACAAGCTCCTTGTCGATTCCGTCGACGTGCAGGCGCGTATTGCTCTCCGCCTCCAGTGTGATGCCATCAGGAGGCTCAATGTCCACCGTGTGGGAATAGCCCACACTCAACGTGATGCCGCGGCCGGTCTGCTGCGCGCGGTAGCCCGCGCCCTGGATCTCCAGCGTCCGCCGAAACCCCTCTGAAACGCCGGTCACCATGTTGGCAAGCAGGGCGCGTGAGAGGCCGTGGAAGGCGGCGGAACTGCGGTCCTCTTCCCTGATGCGATGAACGGTGATCACGCCGTCGGCGTCCTCAAAGCGGACGGCCGGGTGAAACTGCCGCGTCAACTCGCCGCGCGGCCCCGTGACGGCAATCGTCGTCCCGTCCGGGGTCTCGGTCATGCTGACCTGGACGCCCGGCGGGGTCTGAATGGGCATTCGTCCTACTCGAGACATGTTCTGACCCGCGCTGCCGCTGTTGTGCTGATGTTTCTCATTGAATCCTGCGCTACCACACGTACGCCAAAAGCTCTCCGCCAATGCCGCGCCGCCATGCGTCGCGCCCCGTCATGACGCCGCTGGAGGTGGAGACGACGGCAATGCCAAGTCCGCCAAAGATGCGGGGAATCTCTCCGCGCTGCACATACACCCGAAGGCCGGGTTTGCTCACGCGGCGCAGGCCGTTGATCACGGGGGCGTTCCCCTCTTTGTAGGCCATCTGCATTCTGACGATCTGCTGGGGCGTTGGCCCCTTGTGGATTGCGAAATCGCGAATGAACCCCTCCCGCTTGAGGATGTCCGCGATGGCGATCTTTGTCCTGGATGCCGGAACGGTGATGGTCTCATGCCGGGCCATCAGCCCGTTGCGGATACGGGTGAGCATATCCCCGATGGGATCACTGACGGTCATGCGCTCTTGCTCCCCCTGTTACCAGCTTGCCTTGCGCACACCGGGCAACTGCCCCGTCAGCGCGCGCTGACGGAGACAGATCCTGCACAGGCCGAACATTCGATAATACGCGCGGGGGCGGCCGCACACGTGGCAGCGGTTGTACGCCTGCACGCGGTACTTTGGCGGACGCTTCCAGCGGGCAATCTTTGATTTCTTCGCCATCAGGTGGTGATCTCCTCCCGCGCAAAGGGCATGCCAAGAAGCGCCAGCAGACGAAGCCCCTCCGCGTCCGTGCGAGCCGTTGTGATGATGTTGACCTGCAGGCCGCGAATCCGGTCGACACGGTTGTAATCGATCTCCGGAAAGATGATCTGCTCACGCAGCCCGATGCTGTAGTTGCCGCGCCTGTCAAATGCCCGCGTTGAAACACCGCGGAAATCGCGCGTGCGGGGCAGCGCGACGTTCATCAGCCGGTCAAGAAAGTTCCACATGCGCGCCCCGCGCAGCGTGACGGATGCGCCGATGGTGTTTCCCTCCCGAATATGGAATCCGGCGATGGAGTTTCTGGCGCGCGTGACCACCGGCTTCTGTCCGGAGATGGTCGTCAAGTCGCGTTGAATCCCCTCCAACACCCGCGACTCATCGCGCGCGTCGCCCGCGCCAACGTTGAGAACGATCTTTGTGATCCGGGGCACACGCATTGTATTCAGGATAGTGAATTCCTGCATCAGGGCCGGGGCGACGGTCTCGATGTACATCTGACGCAGGCGCGGCAGTGGGGCGGGGGATGCGCCGTTGGATGAATCGGATTCGACAGTCGGCTCCGCCGCGTCAGCCGCGGCTGCGCGGCGACGGCGGCCCGTTCCTCGCCCGGACTCTCCTCCGCCGCCCTGCGCGGGGGAGTCCGATGCGCCGCCTCCGCGCGCGGAGGCGCGGCGCGGCCGGGCAGGCGCGGCGTTCTGCTCATCGGGCTGCGCGTCGTCGCCCTGCGCCCCCGCGGGCACGGGACGCGGGGGCGTGGCGTCGCTTTCTGTTCCTTTTAGTCGATCGTCTCGTTGCATGACTTGCACCGTCGGACCTTTCGTCCGTCATCAAGGTGGCCAAAACGCACGCGCACCGCCTTGTCGCAGTGCGGGCAGATGAGCCGCACGTTGGAGATGTGCAGCGGGTTGGGCAGTTCAATGATACCGCCCTGGCGCACGCCCGGTTGCGCGCGCTGATGCCGTTTGATGATATTCACGCCCTGAACCACCACGCGGCTCTTGGCGGGAATCACCCGCTCCACCGTGCCGCGCTTGCCGCGGTCCTTGCCGACGGCAACGTACACCGTATCGTTCCGTTTGATTATCGCCGCCATCGTCAGAGCACCTCCGGCGCAAGGGAGATGATGCGCATGAAGTTCTTGTCCCGCAGTTCCCGCGCAACGGGGCCAAAGATGCGTGTGCCGCGCGGCAGGTCGCGCTCCGTCAGGATAACGGCGGCGTTCTCATCGAATCGGATGTAGGAGCCGTCCGGCCGCCGGTAGGGCTTGGCGACGCGCACGACAACCGCGCGCACCACGTCCCCCTTGCGGACGCCGGCGTTGGGCTGGGCCTCCTTGACGGAGGCGACGATGATGTCGCCGACTGATGCGTAGTGCCGCCGCGTGCCGCCGGGCACGTTGATGCATTGAATCTGCCGCGCGCCGGAATTATCCGCGACGCGCAATCGCGTCTGAACCTGTATCATGCGGACCCCGCTCCGGCATCGCCCGGCAGGGCGGCGGTGACGCCCCGTTCCAGAACCTCCGTCACCCGCCATCGCTTGTCGCGTGAGAGCGGGCGCGTCTCCTGAATACGGACAAGGTCGCCCGTGACGCAGACTCCGTTCACGTCGTGCGCCTTGAACCGCGTCTTGCGCCGGACGGGTTTCTTGTACAGCCGATGGATGCGCTGCCGCTCGACAGCAACAACGACCGTTTTTTCCATCTTGGTGCTCACAACGCGCCCCACGCGCACCTTTTGCCCGGCCATCTATGCCGTCTCCTCCGCCGCGTAGGTCTCCGTCAATTGCCTCTGACGGAGAACGGTCTTGATTCTGGCAATCGTCTTGCGCGCCTTGCCAACCTCGCTTGTATTGGCAAGCTGACGGGTGACCGCGCGGAAGCGCAGGTTGAACAGTTCCCGATGCGTATTCTCCAACTCCTCATGGAGCTGGGCTGTGGTCAGGGAGCGCATCTCCTCCATGTCCATGTCCTACTCCATCTCCCGCGTGACGATCTGTGTGCGAATCGGCAGCTTGTCCTGCGCCAGGCGCATGGCCCGCCGCGCCGCCTCTTCCGGCACGCCGGCGATTTCAAACAGGATGCGGCCGGGCCGGACGACCGCCACCCAGCCATCGACGTTGCCCTTGCCGGACCCCATTCTGGTCTCCAGCGGCTTCTTGGTGATGGACTTGTGCGGGAACACACGAATCCAGATCTGACCGCCGCGCCGAACGTGGCGGGTCATGGCGCGCCGCGCTGCCTCAATCTGCCGGCCCGTCAGCCAGACGGGCTCCATCGACTGAATGCCAAACTCTCCAAAGGCCACCGTGTTGCCCTTTTGCGCCATGCCGCGCATTCGGCCGCGGTGTTGTTTACGATATTTGACCCGTCGTGGCTGCAGCATTTTTCTGTCCGAACTACTCGCTTTCGGTTGCCGTCGTTGATTCGCTCGAAGGCTCGTTGCCGGATTCCTGCGCTTCCTCTGCCACAGGTGTCTCTGCTTGGGTGGGCGCGGCTTCCGGGGCTGTGGGTTCTGCCGCGGCGGGTGGCGGAGTTGTGGGTTCTGCCTGAGCGGGTGGCGGGGCTGCGGGTTCTGCCTGAGCGGGTGGCGGGGCTGTGGGTTCTGCCTGAGCGGGTGGCGGGGGAGTGGGTTCTGACGCGGCGGCCGCAGGGGTCGTGGACGGCGCGCCGTCCGCCGCCGCGGTCACGGGGGCGGAGAGCAGAGCGCTGCGGCGGGCGAGCTCCTCCGGCGTTGCCTCGGTGATCTGGTCGCCGCGGTAGACCCACACCTTGACGCCGATGGCGCCCACGGTGGTCGCAGCCGTCGCCTGACCGAAGTCGACGTCGGCACGCAACGTGTGCAGCGGAACGCGGCCCTCGAGGTACTTCTCGATGCGCGCCATTTCGGCACCACCCAGACGACCCT
>JAAXGS010000135.1 GCA_012271225.1 Dehalococcoidia bacterium
GCCCAGTCCATCGGCGAGCCGGGAACGCAGCTCACCATGAGGACGTTCCACACAGGCGGCGACGCCAGCGTGACGGACATCACCAGCGGACTGCCCCGCGTGGAGGAGATCTTTGAGGCGCGCGTGCCGAAGGGCGCCGCTCCCATCTCCGAAATCGATGGCGTCGCAGATGTCATTGATGACCAGACAGGCCGCCGAGTCCGCGTGATCAATGAGGAAACCGTCCTGGAGGAGTACGCCATCCCGGAAGGGTTTGAACTGAAGGTCGAGTCCGGCGCGTTTGTTGACAGCGGCGCGGAGCTCGCCGCCCCGGCTGCAAAGCCGGCAACACGAACGCGGCGCACTTCCAAGAAGGCGGCGGAGGCCGGCGACGAGACGGCGATCACTACTCCGGCGCCCGCTTCTGTCACCGCGGCGATCGCCGGCGAGGTCACCATTCACGACAGGACGATGACGATTGTGCACCGCGATGTGCATGAGCGGACGTATCCGGTGTCTCAGAACGTCCGCATCCTGGTGGAGACCGGCCAGCGCATCACGGCGGGCACGGCGCTTGCCGAGGGGCCGCTCAATCCGCAGGACGTCCTGCGGATTCGCGGCAAGGATGAGGCGCAGCGCTACCTGGTGGATGAGGTGCAGCGCGTGTACCGCTCCCAGGGCGTGGTGATCCATGACAAGCACATTGAGATCATCGTCAGGCAGATGCTGCGGCGGGTTCGCATTGAGCAGCCCGGCGACACCGAGTTCCTGCAGGGCGAGTTGATTGACAGGTACCTGTGGCAATCGGTCAATGAAAAGGTCATTGCGGAGGGCGGCGAGCCGTCCATTGCCCAGCCCGTCCTTCTCGGCGTGACCAAGGTCTCCCTCAGCACGGAGAGCTTCCTGGCCGCCGCGTCCTTCCAGGAGACCACGCGCGTCCTGACGGAAGCCGCGCTTCTCGGCAAGGTGGATCGCCTTGCCGGACTCAAGGAAAACGTCATCATCGGACGCCTCATCCCCGCCCGCCTCGGCGTGGGCGATGACATCGAGGACGACCTGCTGGAGGGCGGCGGCGTTGCGACGGCGCTCGCAGATCGGGATTCGGATGAACTCTTTGAGGATGACAAGACGAACGCCGGTCTGGAGCGCATCTTCAACGCCGCGTTCGGCGAGGACAGCGACGACGATGACTGGAATTTTGACGAGGACGATGAGGACAACGATCTTCACGACATCGACGATGACGAAAACGACCCGGAGATCAATCCTCCGCTCTGACGCCGCAATCGGCGCTGTAGCTGAGTGATAGTGTGAGGGGCGGCGCGATGCGCCGCCCCTCACGGCGTTTTGACACCGCCCGCCCAATTTCCCTATCCTTGCGGGCGTGTTCGACGCAAGACTCTTTCAGACGCTGGGCATCCTGCTTGTCCTGGCCCTGCCTGCCCTGTTCCTCACGACGAACGTCCGCGTCGCGTTTCAGAGCCAGGCCCTGTACACCTACGCCATCGATGCCTTTGACGCGCCCGAGCGAACCGGCGTGGAGCGGGAGGAACTGATCCGCGGCACTGCCGGGCTCATCCGCTACTTTGAGTCGGATGAAGACCTGATCACCACGGAGATCATCGTGAACGGACGGAGTGAGCCGCTGTTCACGGAACGGGAAGCCCTCCATTTCCGCGATGTGCGTGATCTGCTGCGCCGTGTTTACAGTGTCCAGGCCGCCGCAGCCGTCTTCGTCCTCGCGGGCGTTCTTGCAGCCGTTCTCGCGCTGGCGTGGAGACGCCCGGGGGCGGCCGCCATCATTTCCGCCCGTCTTCGTCAGAGCGCCGTCGGCACAGTCATCGTCATCATCTCCGTTGGCATCTTTGCCGCGCTTGGCGGATTCAACTTCCTGTTCCTGCAGTTTCATCTGCTGAGCTTCTCAAACGATCTGTGGCAGGGGCAGGCGACAGACCGCATGATTCAACTCTTTCCGCAGGCGTTCTTTCTGCAGGCCACACTGCTCATCGGCCTGGCGGCAATCATCGAAATGGCGGTTGTGTGGCTGTGCGCGACGCTTATTTTGCGCAGAGTGCGGCGGGCCGCGGCGCGGCTCGCTCAGCCGAACGACTAGTGGGGGGAACCATGGGCCGGCGCGCGCTGCGCCGGTCTCGCTTCGACGTCCGTGGGAGGCGGGTTCGGGTCAGTCCCCGTCAGTCCTGGGCGCGCCCCGCCTGTTCCTCCGCGTGATAGGAACTGCGCACCAGCGGCCCGGCCTCCACGTGGCTGAAACCTCGCGCCATCCCCTCATCTCGCAGCTCCGCGAACTCCGCCGGCGTGTAGAATCTGTCCACCGGCGCGTGGGAGGGCGTGGGGCGCAGATACTGCCCAATGGTCAGAATGTCGCAGCCGACGCTGATCAGATCATCCATTGTGGACAGCAGTTGCGCGCGGGTCTCCCCCAGCCCCGCCATCATGCCGGACTTGGTTCGGATTCCCGTCCTTTTGGCGCGCTCCAGCAGCTCCAGTGAGAGCCAGTAGTTGCCGCGCGGCCTCACGATGCGGAAAACGGACGGGACGGTCTCGATATTGTGGTTCAGGACATCCGGCGCGGCCTCGATGACCGTCCGCAACGAGTCCCGGTTCCCGCCAAAATCGGGAATCAGCACCTCGATACCCACATCCGGCGCGGCGCGCCTGACCGCCTCAATCGTCCGCGCGAAAGCGTCCGCGCCGCCATCCGGGAGATCGTCCCTGTCCACGGACGTGATGACGGCGTAGCGGATGGCCATGCGGCGCACGGCCTGCGCGACGCGCAGCGGCTCAAGAACGTCGACACTGCCGCCCGGGTCGCCCGTTTTGACCGCGCAGTACCTGCACGCGCGTGTGCAGGTGTCGCCCAGGATCATGAATGTTGCCGTGCCGCGCTCCCAGCAGTCGCCAATGTTCGGGCAGCGCGCCTCCTCGCACACGGTGTGGAGAGCTGCGCCCTCAACAAGCGCCTTCAGCCTGCGGTATCCCTCTCCGCCGGGCGCAGGGACCTTGAACCACTCCGGCAATCGGCGCGGGCGGCGCGCGGATTCATGTACGTTAAGAGTCATGGTGGTCTCATCAGGGTATCACCACTGCCGCCGCATTCAGCGCGCGCAGTCACGCGCGATATACTCGAGTCACTGCTCCCATGCATGTAGCGCTGCTGAGCGCGCAAGACGCGCCGACGTTCAGTGACCTGACGGCCGCCTTCGACCGTGAGGTGATCACGTGGACGATTATCCACGAACATGACCCGGACGAGGGAGGTGTCCGGGGCGCGCATGAGATCCTGATCATAGACATGACCGGCCCGCTTGCCCGGTCCGGCGCCGTGCGGGAGATCATCGCCGCCTCTCACAGAGACCTGTACGTTCCCGTTCTGGCTCTCCTGCGCCCCGGCCAGCTCAGTGACATCGACGCCACGCTTGGCATCGACGATTTTGTTCTGGTGCCCGCCGATTCACGCGAGGTCATCACGCGGCTTGCTCTGCTGCTCGGACGATTTCGCGCCCGCTTCGCCAACGAGGATGAGATCGTGGTGGGCGATCTCCGCATCAACCACGCACGCTATGAGGTGTGGGTTGGCGTCCGTCAGGTCACCCTGACCTACAAGGAGTATGAGCTGCTGCGGCTGCTCGCCTCGCGCCCCGGCCACGTCTTCACCCGCAACACCCTGCTCAGTATCGTTTGGGAATACGATTACTTTGGCGGCACCCGCACCGTGGATGTCCACGTGCGGCGATTGCGCAGCAAGATCGAGGACGCGACCCACACGTTTATCGAAACCGTTCGCAACGTCGGATACCGGATTCGGGCTCATTCCGACACCATCTGAACGGCGCGGCGGCGGCAATTCGTCGCATCAGGCCGGACTGTAACACATTTGTAACCTCACAGCCTGCCGCAGGTGTCATGCTGTCTGTGGGTGGGGGTGGTTGCTTCTGTGGTCAGACCATCGGTACCCGCATGGACGCACGCATCGAAAGGAGATGTTGGATGGCTGACGCGACGATGAACGAGCCTGTCCTGGGCCGCTTTTCCGAGGGGGTTGAACTGATTGACTACGTCCGTATGAGCGGCGTTTCAATCGTTGACTTTCGGTTCACTGACCTGCTGGGCACAAGTCAGCACTTCTCCATACCGGCGAAACTCCTGGACAACGCCATGTTTGAGAAGGGCACCGGCTTTGACGGCTCAAGCATTCGCGGATTCCAGAGCATCGATGAGTCGGACATGCTCATCGTGCCCGATCCCTCCGCGGCGTATGTTGACCCCGTGCTGGAGGTCCCCACCCTCGCGATCATCTGCGATGTGCGTGATCCGATCACCGGCGGAGATTACTCCAGAGACCCCCGCTACGTGGCGCGCAAGGCGGAGAAATACCTGCAGTCCACCGGCATCGCGGACGTCAGCTACTGGGGCCCGGAGGCGGAGTTCTTCATCTTCGATAGCGCCCGCTTCGACTACAAGACCAACGAGGGCTACTTCTACATCGATTCCGAAGAGGGCATCTGGAACTCCGGCCGCCCCAACGACTTTGACGGCCCAAACCTGGCGCACCGCCCTCGCCACAAGGAGGGCTACTTCCCGCTCCCGCCCGTGGACTCCCAGCAGGACCTGCGGTCTCACATCATCATCGCCATGATGGACGCCGGCCTGAACATCGACAAGCATCACCATGAGGTGGCCACCGCCGGGCAGGCCGAGATTGGACTGCACTTCGGCCCGCTGGTCAGCGAGTGTGACGCCATTCAAATCTACAAGTACATCGTCAAGGCCGTGTCCCGGAAGTTCGGCAAGGTGGCCACATTCATGCCCAAGCCCCTGTTCGGCGACAACGGCACGGGCATGCATACGCACCAGTCGCTCTGGAAGGACGGTCAGACGCTCTTCTACGATGAGAACGGCTACGCGCAGTCCAGCGAGACGATGCGCTACTACATTGGCGGTTTGCTCAGGCACGCCGCCTCCATCCTGGCCTTCGCCGCGCCGACCACGAACTCCTACCGTCGGCTTGTGCCCGGTTTTGAAGCGCCCGTCAACCTTGCGTACTCTCGCCGCAACCGCAGCGCGGCCGTCCGCATTCCGATGTATGAGTCCGACACGCCGGCCGCCAAGCGCATTGAGTTCCGCTGCCCGGACCCCACAGCCAACTCCTACCTCGCCTTCTCCGCCATGCTCATGGCAGGGCTTGACGGCATCCAGAACAGGATCGACCCCGGCGAGGCGCTGGATCGTGACATTTATGAAATGCACGGCGAGGACGCCGTGGCGGTGCCCAGCGTCCCCGGCAGCCTGCCGGAGGCTCTTCACGCCCTGCAGACGGACAATGAATACCTGACGCGCGGCGGCGTGTTCACGCCGGACCTCATCGACACGTGGATCGCATACAAGATGGACAATGAGGCCGACCCGATGCGCCTGCGCCCTCATCCGTACGAGTATTTCCTGTACTTTGACGCCTGAGGGACAAGCGGCAGGATAGCGCGCCTGCGGGCGCCCTGCCGGAAACGGCGTGGGCAACTCGCGCCAACGTGACGCAATCTCGCGGCAGAGATCAGAAAGGGAACCGGCAGGAACACGGGAACAGTGGCGATACAGGCTGACGAGTCAGCGAAAGAGTTTGTGCTCCGCACCGTCAAGGAGCGCAACGTCAAGTTCATCAGGCTGTGGTTTTCCGATATTCTGGGGAACCTGAAGGGGTTCTCCCTGAGCCCGGCGCAGTTGGAGGTTGCCCTTCAGCACGGTATCGGATTCGACGGCTCCGCCATCGAGGGCTTCGCGCGCGTCGATGAATCGGACATGGTCGCCGTGCCGGATCCAAGCACGTTCGCCATTCTGCCCTGGCGGCCTGAGCACCCCGGGGTTGCCCGCGTCTTCGCGGACATCTACACCCCGGAGGGAGAGCCGTTTGACGGCGATCCCCGCTATGTTCTCAAACGCAACCTGCAGCACGCCCGCGATCTGGGCTACACCTTCTACGTGGGCCCGGAACTGGAGTACTACTATTTCCGCGCGCCGGACGATCCAACGCCCGTGGATGACGGGGGCTACTTCGATCAAATGCCGCTGGACATCGCCTCCGACCTGCGGCGTGAGACCATCCTCACCCTGGAGGAGATGGGCATTGAAGCGGAATACAGCCACCATGAGGTGGCCGCCGGACAGGATGAGATCGTCCTCCGCTACACCGATGCGCTGACCATGGCCGATAACTGCATGACGTACCGCCTTGTCGTGCGGGAAATCGCGCGGCAGCACGGCGTTCACGCCACGTTCATGCCAAAGCCCATCTCCGGGCAGAACGGCAGCGGCATGCACACGCATCAGTCGCTCTTCCGGGGAGATGAGAACGCCTTCTATTCAGAGGATGATCCGGATCATCTGTCACCGCTTGCCCTCAACTACATCGCGGGCATCCTGACGCACGCGCCCGCCTTCACGGCGATCACCAATCAATGGATCAACTCCTACAAGCGTCTGGTGCCGGGCTATGAGGCGCCGGTCTATCTCACGTGGGCGCACAGGAACCGGTCAGATTTGATCCGCATCCCGCGCGTCCCGCCGGGCAATCCGGAGGCGGCCCGCATTGAATACCGCGCGCCGGACCCCGCCTGCAACCCGTATCTCGCGTTTTCCGTCATGCTCGCGGCCGGGCTGGAGGGCATAGAGCTTGACCTTCAGCCGCCCCAACCGGTGAATGAGAACGTCTTCGCCATGACGGAGGAGCGCCGGCATGAGCTGGGCATCGGCGTGCTGCCGGGGAGCCTGCATGAGGCGATCAGCCTGGCGGAGAACAGCCAACTGGTTCGCAAGGCCCTGGGCGACCACGTCTTCGCCAGCTTTATTCAGAACAAGCGGATTGAATGGGAATCATTCCGCAGCCACGTCACGGACTTTGAGGTTGACCGCTATCTTCGCACCCTGTGAGCAACTGGAGCACGCCATTGACGCCTAGGGAGGAGTGTGTCTTACTAGCCTTACCGGACGGCTAGAACAAGGGACTGAGTCATGGCCACACAGCAAACGCTATCAAACCTGCCCTTGCTCGTTGAGAGGCAAACTCCCAATGGCATCGTTAGCCCTCGCACATCGGACCCCGCAACTCTCCCAGCCACAAACCAAGAGGTAGAAGACCATGATCGAGGAGTGTTTCTGCCGTTACCCGAGGATACATTTGACATAATCTATGCCGATCCTCCCTGGGACTACAAGGGCCAGTTGCAGCACGCCGGCCCAGGTAGTCGGGATACTGGAGGCGCAGTCCGCCACTACCCTACCGTCAGGCTTGAGGATCTCAAGAGACTACCAGTATGGGATGTCGCTGCGAAGGACTGCCTACTCTTCATGTGGGCAACAAGCCCGCATCTTGACCAAGCCATTGACTTGGGCAAAACGTGGGGATTCAGTTGGGCAACAATCGCGTTCGTATGGGACAAAGTTCGTGTGAACCCCGGTTTCTACACCCTGTCACAGTACGAGTTGTGCCTCGTCTTCAAGAAAGGAAAGATACCGACGCCCCGCGGTGCTCGAAATGTACGCCAGAGTGTGGTAGCGCAACGGAAAGCCCACTCTGCGAAGCCTGATGAGGTACGACGGAGAATAGATCGGATGTTTCCTCAAACGAAGAAGATCGAATTGTTTGCGCGTCAGGAACTGAACGGCACATGGACTGCTTGGGGGCTACAGACAAGTGAGGCAACGACTTTCTATTCGTGATGTCTGGCAGAATTACTCAACGAAACAAGGGCTTGCCGCTGAAGATTTAGTCATCGCTGTCCTGCGTGACCACGTGTCTTCAGATGACGCCCTCTTGGTTCAGCCCAAACCCACGGATTTGGCAGGAATTTACGGCCAAACGGCAACAGGGCGTCCTCACGGGATTCGTCCCGAATTTGTAATCAAGCACACACTGACCGGAAAGTCCATATGGGGGGAGGTCAAGCGGCAGAACAATCGTGGTAACGCGCATGAACGAGCAGCAAAGTACTTCGCTCCCGGAATCGTTGCTTCAGCACAAGAGATCGGGAAGCTAAGCGTCAATGTGTTTCCGTTCTGGTTGATTTTCATGAATGGGATAGCAGACGACGCCAGATACCGCCAAGAGATCTCACACTGGTTCAAAGGAATCGATCGACACCTTTTCCTATGGACAGGGGAGCGGGATGCTTCAGCGCTCGTCGAACATTTTGATCGGAACATCAAGCCCTTACTACAGTGAATACTACCACATTTAGCCCTCAAGCGAACTTGCATCCCCGTGCGCGAACTTCGCCAGGTGGCCATGCGAACACGGCAGGCAATCGTGTACAATTGGCTATGGCCAACATAAACGCACGTCAGCGGCGGCGGCCTGACGCGCCGCCCCTGTACGATCCCATCCACGAGAAGGACGCCTGCGGGACCGGTTTCATCGCCCGGGTCTCCGGCGAGCCCTCACATGACATCGTCAGGCAGGCGGTCACCGCCGTCACGAATCTGACGCACCGGGGCGCGGTCTCAGCCGATGCGCGCACCGGCGACGGCGCGGGCATCCTGACCCAACTCCCGCGCAGGCTGTTGACGCGAGAGCTGCGCGCGCGCGGCATCAACGGCGTCGATGACAATGACGTTGCCGTCGCCATGGTTTTCTTCACACAGAATGACGCTGAGGGAACGTCCCACGCCATGCGCGTCATTGAACAGGAGACGGCGTGGCGCGGCCTCCGCTTCCTCATGTGGCGAGACGTCCCCACGGACCCGTCCGTGCTCGGTGAGCAGGCCCTGGCCACGCTGCCGGACATCCGTCAGGGCATCGTGGCCCGCCCGCCGAACATGGAGAGTGACGCCTTTGAGCGCGTCCTGTACCTGATCCGCCGCTCCGTCGAGGCGGAGATGACATCCCGCGGCGATGACGAGTTCCACATCCCGTCCTTCTCGTCACGATCCGTCGTGTACAAGGGCCTGCTCGTCGCGCCGCAGCTCTCCGGCTTCTATCTCGATCTCCGGGACCCGGACTTTGAGTCCGCGCTGGCCGTCTTTCATCAGCGCTACTCCACCAACACGTTCCCCAACTGGCAGCTCTCACAGCCGTTCCGTTTCCTGGCCCACAACGGCGAGATCAACACACTGCAGGGCAACCGCAACTGGTTGCGCGCGCGTGAGGCCGATCTGCACTCCGATGTGTGGTCGGCGGAGGACCTTCGAGCCATCACGCCCGTCACATCGGACGCGGTCTCCGATTCGGCGTCGCTTGACCACGTCTTCGAGCTCCTGCAGGTGTCAGGACGCAGCCTCCTGCACTCCATGATGATGCTCACCCCTGAGGCGTGGGAGAACATGCCGAACATGGATCCTGACCTGCAGGGGTTCTACCGGTTTCATGCGGCGTTGACGGAGCCGTGGGACGGCCCCGCCGCCCTGGCGTTCTCAGACGGTGAGATCGTCGGCGCGTCGCTGGACCGCAACGGCCTCCGCCCGGCGCGATTCCTGGTCACCCGGGACGGCCTGGTGGTGATGGCCTCGGAGGTCGGCGTTCTGCCGGACATTGCGGATGACCGGATCATCGAGAAGGGCCGACTTGGCCCCGGCCAGATGATCGCCGTCGACACGCGCAGCGGCCGCATCCTGCGCAATGATGACATCAAACGGGACATTGCCACGCAGAAGCCCTATCGGGAGTGGGTGGAGCGGCAGATCATCAATCTGAACGTGCCCATTCACGCCCGACCGAACGGCGCCGTCCCTCATCCGGAATCGGAGATGCACCTGCTCCGCCGCCAAAAGGCATTCGGCATGACGGCGGAGGAGCTGCTGATCATCATCAAGCCGTTGGTTCAGGAGGGCAAGGACGCCACGTACTCCATGGGGGACGACACGCCGTTGGCCGTGTTCTCCCGCATGCAGCCCTCCTTGTTCAACTACTTCAAGCAGCGCTTTGCGCAGGTGACGAACCCGGCAATCGACCCCATCCGTGAGGTCATCGTCATGTCCGCGGAGACCTATCTGGGGCCGCGTGACAGCCTGCTGCGTGAACGGGAAACCGCCGCGCACCTCCTGGCAATCCCCGGCCCTGTCATTCGTGATCATGAACTGGACGCGATCCGCCGGACGGAATCGACGCGCCTGTCATCGGTCACCCTGCCGACTGTCTTTCCGGTCGCGGACGGCCCGGACGCGCTTGAGCAGGCGCTGGATGACCTGTGTATGCAGGCCGTGTCCGCAGTGGACACCGGCCACTCGATCATTATTTTGTCAGACCGGCCTGTGGATGAGCAGCACGCGCCAATTCCCATGATGCTGGCCCTGGGCGCGGTGCATCAGGAGTTGATCCGCCGCGGCAAGCGCACGCGCGCCAGCCTGATCTGCGATACGGGCGAGGCGCGGGAGGTGCACCACTTCGCCGCGCTCATCGGATACGGCGCAAGCGCGGTGAACCCCTACCTGATCTGGGAGAGCCTTCGAGAACTCTTTGAAAAAGGGGAGTTCAAGGGCGAGGAGGATGAGGACTACACCCTCGCCAAGTATCAGGCGTCCGCAAACAAGGGCGTGCTCAAGATCATGTCCAAGATCGGCATCTCAACGGTCACGTCCTACCATGGGGCGCAGATCTTTGAGGCAATCGGTCTCAGCGACGGCGTCGTTGAGCGCTGCTTTGCTGGCACACCGTCCCAGGTGGGCGGACTCGGGTTCCGTGAACTGGCGCTGGACGTGCTTACCCGCCATGAGCGCGCGTTCGATTCTGATCTGACACCCCGGTCACGGCTTGAGGACCACGGCTTCATCCGCTACCGCAAGAGCGGGGAGTTTCACGCCAACAACCCGATTGTGGTGCGCACCCTGCACCGCGCCGTCCGTTCCGGCGAGTATGAGGACTACATTCCCTATCGCGACGCGCTGAACAACCGGCCCGTCACATCGCTGCGGGACGTGCTGACGTTCAGGCACGCGCGAGACCCCGTTCCCATCGACGAGGTTGAGCCGATAGAGGCGATCTGGAAACACTTCGCCACCGGCGCCATGTCGCTCGGCGCGCTCAGCCCCGTCGCGCATGAGACGCTGGCCATGGCGATGAACCACATCGGCGGCGCGTCCGACACGGGCGAGGGCGGCGAGGACCCGCGGCGCTTTCGCGGCCTGACGCGGGGCTACAACGCCAACTCCAAGATCAAGCAGGTGGCATCCGGCCGGTTCGGCGTCACGCCGGAGTATCTGGCGATGGCGGAGGAGCTCGAGATCAAAATGGCGCAGGGCTCCAAGCCCGGCGAGGGCGGTCAACTGCCCGGCCACAAGGTCATTGAGTACATCGCCTACATCCGTCACACGCAGCCGGGGATCACGCTCATCTCCCCGCCGCCACACCATGACATCTATTCCATTGAGGACCTTGCGCAGCTCATCTACGACCTCAAAACGGTCAACCCGCGCGCCAGGATCAGCGTCAAGCTGGTGGCGGAGGCGGGCGTGGGGACAATCGCCGCCGGCGTCGCCAAGGGCTACGCGGACAAGATCCACATCGCCGGGCATGACGGCGGCACGGGCGCAAGCCCGCTCTCATCCATCAAGAACGCCGGCACGCCGTGGGAACTGGGACTGACGGAGACGCAGCAGGTGCTGGTGATGAACGATCTGCGCGGACGGGTCAAGCTGCGCACGGACGGCGGTATGCGAACCGGCCGGGACGTCGTGATCGCGACGATGCTCGGCGCGGATGAGGTCGGCTTCGGCACCGTTTCCCTGCTCGCGCTGGGCTGTGAGATGGCCCGGCAATGTCATCTGAACAGCTGCCCGGTCGGAGTCGCCACGCAGCGGGACGACCTGATCTCCAAGTTCAACGGCTCCGTTGAAATGGTCGTTAACTACTTCACGTTTGTCGCCACAGAGGTGCGGGAGATACTCGCGCGCATCGGCGTCCGCTCTCTCAATGAGATCATCGGCCACCCGGAACTGCTGGAACTGCGGCCGGACATCGATGACCTGGATCGGGCGCGGTTTGTGGACGCGGGCCGACTGCTTGTTCCGCCCGACCCGACGTTTGAGCGCCCCGTCAGCAATCGGCAGGACCGCAATGACCGCCCCAATGACTCCAAGCTGGATGACCACATTCTGGCGGAAATCGGCGCCGCCATCGATAGCAGGACGCCGTTCGCCGGGTCCTATGAGGTCACAAACGCGCAGCGCACCATCGGCGCGCGCCTGTCCGGAGCCATCGCGCACCGCTACGGAACCGCGGGGCTGCCTCCGGGAACGATCGATCTTTCATTCACGGGCACGGCCGGCCAGAGCTTTGGCGCGTTTCTCAGCGAGGGTGTGCGGATGACCCTGACCGGGGAGGCCAATGACTACGTTGGCAAGGGCATCTCCGGCGGAGAGTTGATCCTGCGCCCGCCGGCCGGGGCGGACTTTGCGTCACACCGCAACTCCATCATGGGCAACACCTGCGTGTACGGCGGAACGGGCGGCTACGTGTTCGCCGCCGGACGCGCGGGGGAGCGGTTCGCCGTCCGCAACAGCGGCACGCAGGCGGTGGTGGAGGGTGTGGGCGACCACGGCTGC
>JAAXGS010000136.1 GCA_012271225.1 Dehalococcoidia bacterium
CCTCAATCCTTCTGTCCGCCTCACAGATGCCTGAATGCATACACGGCTCAGGGCGGCAATCAGGGCCGGAGGCGCGGCCGCACCTTGACGGCGTATCCTGTTCCCATGGGGACGTTGGGGGAGAAGCTCGACAGGCCGCAGCACGAGGGCGGGGAACAGGGGCGATACATCGTCACCGCCATCGCGGATAATCGCCCCGGACTGCTCCACGCAATCGCAAGCTCGATTCGACGGGCCGGCTGCGCCGTTGAGTCGGTCTCCCTCGCGTCTCTCGGAACGGCGGTCAGCGTCACGCTGCTGCTGCGCCTGCCCGATGCGGGAGAGACCGCGCTGCGCGCCGCCCTGGTGGGGCTGACGGTGGAGCAGAACGTCACCCTGCGTGTTGATCCCGTTCCGGACGGCGCTCTCTACAGGCCCGTGGACGGCGTCCTGCGCGAGATCGTGCTTGTCGGAGGCTCATCGGATGACGTGAGCAGGCGGACGCGCGGCCCCCTCAGGACGGACGCGTTGATTGACGCGGCGGGGATTCTGGGGCGTCACGGCGCGTTGATCATGAACGTGACACCGCGCGCCGACGGCTCGGCTGCTCTGGGCGTTGTCCTGCCGGCCGGGGTCGATGAGGCCACCCTTGCGGCAGAGCTGGCGGTTCTTGGCGGGCTGCTCGTTTAGAGGCAGGTCAGGCGGCGGGTCTGCGGACATCGTCAAATCGGGCGCATCGGCGTATGATGTCTCGCATGGATGCCTCTACGCGACTCCTCGTAGTTGTTGCCGTAGCCATTCTGGGTCTTGTTGCCGCGGCGGTGGTGTGGACGCAATTTCTCCCGACTGATCGCGCGCCCGCGCATCCGGCGGACACGCCGGAGGGCGCCGTGGAGCGATATCTCCTCGCGGTATCCGAACGTGATGTCGATGGCGCACTCGCGCATCTCGTTTTTGATGAAGGGGAAGCCGTGGCAGCGTGTCTGGAGCGGGAGGTTCGCTCCGATGTCCGTCACGCCGCCGACCGTCTGGGCGATGCGCGTGTCCGGTTAGCGGAGGTGGAGGAGGACGAGCCGGGCCGGGCGGTTGTGACCCTGGACATCACGTATACGCGCAGGCCGGACCTCTTTGAGCTGCCCCGCGAGGGCCACTCCACCGAGGAACACGTCGAGCTTCAGCGCCGCGAGGACGGGACGTGGCTCATCGAGTGGTCTGACTGGCCACTCTCGCTCGACTATCTCCATGACCATTGCGTTGACGAATAGACGGACGTCAAACTGACACGCAGGGGAGGGACGGAACCATGAGTGCCCCACAGCGCATCTATCTCTATCTGGCATCGTACGTATCGTTTGCTGTCACTCTGACAGGCGCGTACCTGCTGGCCGTGGAAATAGGCTACTGGCAGGGTGAATTCATCACCGGAGCCCAGGAAGATGTGGCTGTGGCGTTGGCCATGCTCATCGTGGGGCTGCCGGTCTGGCTTGGGCATGATGTCCTGGCGCGGCGCGCCATGCGGCATCATCCGGATGAGGCCGGCTCCGTGCTGCGCAAGCTGTACGTGCACGGGGCGCTTGCCACCGCGCTCCTGTACGTGTTCGCCGGCGCGCAGCGGGCGGTTGTGGATATCCTTGCGCAACTTGCCAATGAGTCCATCGTGTCCTTTGAGCGCGTGACCACGCAGGGCCCCGCCCTCGCCGCGCTCATTGCGGCGGTCCTCTGGCTCCTTCTCTGGCTGCGGGAACTGCGGGAGGGCCAGCCAACGGCGCGCGCCCGCACCGTTCTCCGCTGGCGCGCCTACGCCACAAGCGCCGTCTTCCTCCTCCTCTCCGCTGCGGGCATCTACGTCATTTTCCATGCTGTGGCAGGAGCCGTCTATGACTACGCCTTCGGCGGAGCGGATACCATATTCATTGCGACCGATGATCTGCAGGAAGACGTGCGGGACGCGGCCGGGGCGACGATTATCGGCATCATTGTCTGGGGACTGCAGTGGCGCGCCATCGCCAACCGGGATCATGAGTCGATCCTGCGGCGGGTCTACCTGTATGGTCTCTTCGTTGTCGGCGCGCTGTCGTTGCTGGGGGGCGCTGCCGGCATCGTCTACTTCGGCGTCAGCCGGCTCGTTGGGGCTGATGAGACGCCATCGACTGTTGAGTACGGCCGTCAGTTCATCCGGCCGGCGCTGGCGCTGTTGATCGGCCTGGTGCTGCTGGCGTACCACTGGTCCGTCATCCATCGCGATACGGGGCGACGGCCGGCCGCCGCGCCCACAGCACTCTCCGCCACGTTCAGGTATGTCATGGCCGCCGCCGGCCTTGCTGCCCTTGTCCCGGGTCTTGTGGGGCTTCTGGGCTACGTCCTGACAGCGTCGTCCGTTGACGATATCCTCACCCGGCCCAGAGGAGAGGATGCGGAGTTTCTTGCCGCCGCGCTGACGGCTGTGATAATCGGCGGCCCCCTGTGGTTCGTGTTCTGGTTGCGAACTGTCGGCGCAGATCCTCGTAACCTGGTTCGCCGCCTCTACCTCTACGCTGCGCTCCTTGTGCTTGGGGCGATTTGGCTGTTCAGCCTGATCGGGTTGATTGCAACCGTTCTGATGGAGCCCCTCGACGATATCCGATCATTCTCGGAGCCTGACGAGACAATTCTGGTGCTGTTGTCCGCCATCATTCCCTCACTGTTCTTCTTTGCGTACCACGTGCTGGTGCTGCGGGGCGACGCGAGACGGGCCGCCGCCATGCCTCCGCCCATCACCCCTGAGCCGGCTGAAGAGCCTCCGCCCGTTCCTGCCTTTTTTGTGGCGGGCACGCCCGCGACGGGCCTTGTCGTCGCCGCGCCGATGTCAATCGTCCACTCAGTTGCGGAGAGGCTGCGGGAGTCCGGCCACACCGATGTGCGTGAGGTGCCGCTGGCGGGGGAGACGGACCCGGATCAGGCCGAACGGGGCGCCGAGGTGGCGGACGAGGCTCTGGCACGCCTCACGGACGCCCTGGCGGATGAGGAGGGCGGGGCGCTTGTCCTGATGGATCGCGGAGAGTTGCGTGTCTACCCCGCGGCGCAAGCAGATGAGCCTCCTGCGGATGATATGCCGGAGTCAGGCGAGGAGCCGCCCATCGATGATGAGGACGAAGCGTCCATGGATGATATGTCTGAGTCGGATGGAGAGCCGCCGGCCGGCGATTCTGATGAGATGCCCGGCGGTGATGAGGACGAGGCGTCCGCGGACGGTATGCCAGAGTCCGAAGGAGAACCGCCCATCGGCGGTGCCGGTGAGATGCCCGGCGGCGAGATGCCTGAGCCAGACGGGGAGCCACCCGTTGGCGGTGAGAATGGGATGTCCGCGGAAGGTATGCCGCAGTCCGATGGGGAGCCGCCCGTTGATAGTGAGGACGAGCAGCGAACCTGACGCCGCCCGGCCATCCGCCGGTTGACACCATTGGGACGCACAGGTACTTTGGAAGGGAACCCTTGACAGGGGCTATTTTTGTGTGCGCCGATACCGGCCCGGGCCGGTGCGGCAAACAGAAAGGAGAGGCGAGGGATCCCGATGCCGCCGTTGACTGATCACCGTATCCGCCTTCGCCTTGAGGCGCTTGAGCAGGAGACACTCTCCCCGTACGCTCAACTCAGCCGCGCCACGCGGGGCAGGCGCATACCGGAAGAGCCGTCCTTCATGCGGACGGAGTTTCAGCGAGATCGGGATCGCGTCATCCATTCAAAGGCCTTCCGCCGCCTGAAGCACAAGACGCAGGTCTTCATCGCCCCCGTCAGTGATCACTTTTCAACCCGCCTCTCACACACCATTGAGGTCGCTCAGGTCGCGCGGTCCATTGCCCGCGCGCTGAGACTGAACGAGGACCTGACGGAGGCCATCGCTCTTGCGCATGACCTTGGCCATACACCCTTCGGCCACCTGGGCGAGGATTTTCTGAATGAGCGGTTTCCGGGCGGATACCGCCATGCGGAGCAGAGCCTGCGGGTGGTTGACGTGCTGGAGAAGGACGGGCAGGGGCTGAATCTGACGTGGGAAGTGCGGCAGGGCATCCTGAACCACTCAAAGGCCCGCGGCAGCCTCCGGCCAATTCGGCAGACTGAAGAGCAGCTCAGCCTTGAGGCGCAGGTCTGCCGACTGAGTGACGCCATCGCCTATGTCAATCATGACCTGGGCGATGCGCTGCGCGCGGACGTGATCACGGCGGACAACATTCCGCCCCACGTGCGGGACGTCCTTGGAGACCGCCACGCAGAGCGCCTGAACACGATCATCGCGGACCTTGTCGAGACATCCTGGGGGGTCACGATGGAGGAAACCCCCATGATGGCGGACGGCGCGGGCCCGCGCATCGCAATGAGTGAGGCCGTGTCGCGCGCGGTCATTGACCTGCGGGAGTTTCTCTTTGACAACGTCTACCTTGTGGCCGCTCGGGCCCAGAATGAGGAGCCGTGGCTCATCCTTGAAACGCTGTGGGACGCATTCACAAACTCGCCGGAGCTGATCCCGCCGGGCTATGCGCGGCCTGACGATGAGCCGGCGCAGAGGGCCGTGGACTACATCTCCGGCATGACGGACCACTTCGCGGAGCGGACGGCGGCCGATCTTCGGGCAGGCCGCATGCCCAGCGCCCCGCTGATGGAGGTGGCGCTGTGACCGTTGTCGATGATGTCAAGAGCCGCACGGACATCGTGGAGCTCATCGGCGCGCGCGTCCCGCTGAAAAAGGCCGGGCGCACCTTCAAGGCGAATTGCCCGTTCCACACTGAGAGGACGCCCTCGTTTGTTGTGTTTCCGGAGCGCGGAACGTGGCGCTGCTTTGGCGCGTGCGGAACGGGCGGCGATGTCTTCTCCTTCCTTGAGCGCGCGGACAACCTGACATTCTCAGAGGCGCTCTCCCGCCTTGCGGAACAGGCCGGCGTCGCCATGCCCAACACGCGCAAACAGACTGAAACGGAACAGCGCGAGACCGATGCTCTCTACACGGCGCTGCAGAACGCCGCCGATTACTTCCATCGCATCTTGTCCCTTTCTCCGGCGGGAGAGACCGCGCGCCGTTATCTGCAGGACCGCGGCATCGATGAGCAGACCGTCAGTGATTTTCAGTTGGGGCTGGCGCCGCACGGCTGGGAGATACTGAAAAGCCATCTCTCCGATCTTGGCCACAGCGAGGCGCAGATGCTGGCGGCGGGACTGGTGATTGAACGGGAGGGAGAGGACGGGAGTTCCTATGACCGCTTCCGGGGCCGCCTGATGTTTCCCGTGAGGGACACCAAGGGGCGCGTCATCGGTTTCGGCGCGCGGGCGCTGGATGACTCCCAGCCCAAGTATCTGAACTCTCCTCAAACGGCCCTCTTTGACAAGGGCGCGGCGCTGTACGCCATCGATCGCGCGCAGGAGGCCATCAGGTCCGAGGGCGAGATTGTGCTGGTTGAGGGGTATATGGACGTGTTGCAGGCGCATCAGCGCGGCTTCCGCAACGTCGCGGCCATCATGGGCACGGCGCTGACGGAGCGGCAGGTCACGCTGGCCCGCGGCCTGACGCGCCGCTACGCCCTTGCGCTTGACCCGGACGCCGCCGGCGAGGCGGCGACGCGCCGAAACATTGTCGACGCATGGGACATTTTCAGGCAGGAGGTCGTTCGTGTCAGAGGCGGGGTCACCTCCCTGGGCATCAGGCGAGAGCTGCCCAGCCTTCGCGTGATCGCCCTTCCCCCGAACCGCGACCCGGATGACGTGATCCGCAATGACCCTGATGAGTGGCGCAGGCGCGTTGAGGAGGCCACGCCCATTCTTGACTATTTGATTCAGTGGGAGGCCAGGACTCCGGAAGCCGTGACTCCGGAGGGCCGACGGGAGGCGGTGAGCCGGATCTTTCCGCTGATTACCGCCCTGGATAATCCGTTTGAACAGCAGGCGGCCTTTGCCCAACTGGCCGCCGCGCTCAAAATTGACGAGAGCAAGCTGGAGGCGGCAGTGGGGCGGCCGGAGCGGCGTCTGCAGAGAGGCCGCGCGGTAGTGGGCAACAGCGGAATCGCCGCGCCCGGTGGGTCTGCCGCTGATATCGGCGGGAGAGCGCTTGAGGATGAGCGCGGAGATGTCGTCGAGGAGCATCTGCTCGCGCTGTGCCTCTCCAATGAGCATGACGTCTCAGAGGCGTGGCAGCGCCTCAATCTGCCGGACTTGACGGAAGATCACTTCTGGGACCCCGTCAACCGCGATCTGTGGCGTGTGCTGACAACGGGCAGCCATGTGGAACAGGCCGAGGCGATTGTGAGCAACCACGCCCGGCAACTGCAGAGCGCGCTGCCGATGAAGCTTGACCGCCGCGGCCTGGGCCGGGCGCTGGGCGATCTGGTGCGGCGCATGCTAGAACGGCAGTTGAAACGGCAGGATGAGGAGGACGCGCTCGCCGTTGCCTCACTGACGAACGAGGACGGTGACGCGGGCGAGGCGCTCCGCGCGATGACAGAGGAAACGAGACGGCGGTTCACGGAGCGCATTGAGCAACTGCGCGCCGTGCAGACCGGACGGTGGAACAGGGATAGCCGCCAGACTGACGGCGAGTATTCCGGGTAACGGCGCGCAGGACAACAGGACGCACACGGAGGAACGGCATGACGTGGCAGTCAGGCATCATTCTGGACGAGGACGGGAACAACACGCTTCTCCGCGCGCTGCCCCAGACCGGCAAGACGGAAGAGGAGAGGTGGTCGCCCGCGCGTGAAGAGGACTGGCAGCCCTCACGCGAGGAGTGGGCGGAGGCCGTCCGTCTGGAGGCCGAGGCGGAGGCGGACCTGGCCGACACGGAGTCGCTTGATGACCCGGTGCGGATGTACCTGCGGGAGATTGGCCGCGTCGATCTCCTGAACGCCCGCCAGGAGAAAGAACTTGCCCGGCGCACAGAGGGCTGGAAAGCCCTTCAAACCCTTGAGGCGGACCTGCAGAAGCGGACGGGGCGCAGCGCCGCGATGGTGGATATTGCCCACAAGCTGTTGCAGTGCCTGACAACACACCGTGAACTGGCCGCCCTGCTTGTTGAGCACATGGAATTGGAAACACCCTGCACCCTGCTCACCCTCAAGAAATCGCCAACCGTCGCCAAGACCATCGACGTCGAAATGCACCATGAAATGGCGGAGAAACTGGCTGAGCGGCTGGGACGCGAACCGGAGGACGTGGAGAAGGAGATCATCGAGTTCTCCCTTGCGCGCTGGCTGCTCCCAACGCCAATCATTGAGGCATTCGCCCCCTCCGTCACCATCGATACCATCGGTCTCTTCCTCAACACCCAGGATCTCCATGAGGCCGTGCGTCTGACGGAGGACGAGTGCAACGCCTACCTGAACACCATTCGGCAGGAGGGCGAGATCGCCCAGCGCCGCATGACGGTGGCGAACCTGCGCCTCGTCGTCAGCGTCGCCAAGAAATACATCGGCCGCGGCATGAATCTTCTTGACCTGGTGCAGGAGGGGAACATCGGCCTGATCCGCGCGGTGGAGAAGTTTGACTACCGCAAGGGATTCAAGTTCTCCACCTACGCCACGTGGTGGATCAGACAGGCCATCACGCGGTCCATTGCCGACCAGGCGCGCACCATCCGCATCCCCGTGCATATGGTGGAGACCATCAACAAGCTCCTGCGGGAGAACCGCCGCCTTGTCCAGGAGTTGGGACGGGAGCCCACCACGGAGGAGATCGCCCAGCACATGGAGATTACGCCGGAGCGCGTGCGGGAAATCTTCAAAATCTCCCAGGAGCCCGTCTCGCTGGAGACTCCGATTGGCGAGGAAGAGGACTCCCATCTGGGCGACTTTATCGAGGACAAGGCCGCGCTTGCCCCGGCCGATGCGGCATCCTATCAATTGCTCAAGGAGCAGATCGGCAGCGTGCTCGACACGTTGAGCAGTCGGGAGCGGCGCGTCCTGCAGCTGCGTTTCGGCCTCGATGATGGCCGGAGCCGCACACTGGAAGAGGTTGGGCGGGAGTTCAGCGTCACCCGGGAGCGCATCCGCCAAATTGAGGCCAAGGCCCTGCGAAAGCTCAGGCATCCCACGCGCAGCCGCCGCCTGCGTGATTTCCTCGCCTGACGGTGAGACGGCCGCCCCAATCACGGGTGTCTCCATTAATAGTAATCGGCGGCGCGCAGAGGTGAAGACCTGTGGCGGATGTGCTTGAGACTCTGGAATCGGATATGAAACAGGCGATGCGTGACCGTGATCGCGCGCGCCTCTCCGCCATCCGCATGATGCGCAGCGCGCTGCAGAACGCCGCCATTGCCAAGGGGGCCGGCGCGACGTTGGATGACGCGGAAGCGGCGGACGTGCTGGCGCGAGAGGCGCGACAGCGGCGCGAGGCCATCGAGGAGTTCCGCAAGGCCGGGCGCGAGGACGGACTCGCGGAACAGGAGGCGGAGCTGCAGGTCGTCCTTGCGTATCTCCCCCAGAGGCTCTCACGAGAGGAGATCGCCGCGGAGGCGCGAACGGTCATCGCCAACATCGGCGCGCGCGGACTCTCCGACCGCGGACGGGTGATGGGCGCCCTGATGCCCGCCATGCGGGGCAGGGCGGACGGGCGGGATGTCTCTGATGTTGTGCAGGAGCTGCTGACACAGTGAGCCGCACCCGCTGCGCGTCACGGCGTCGGCAGCCGGAACAATCGGAGCGGCTGCCGTGACGACAACTGCGCCGCGTGACAGGCCCGGCCATGGAAGGGACAGCGGCGCGCGCTGCGCCGTGATCGTCTTTCCCGGCACGTGGAGCGATGTGGACTGCCACCACGTGCTGAGCACGGTCTTTGGCGTTTCAGCGGACTACGTCTGGCACACGGAGAGCGACCTGTCCCAATACGATCTGGCCATTCTGCCCGGCGGCTTTGCGCACGGCGACCATCTTCGCCCCGGCGCGCTCGCCCGTTTCTCGCCCGTCATGGACGGCATCCGCCGAATGGCGGAGGAGGGCAGGACGGTCATCGGCATCTGCAACGGCTTTCAGGTGCTGTGCGAGGCGCGGCTGTTGCCCGGCGC
>JAAXGS010000137.1:0-26011 GCA_012271225.1 Dehalococcoidia bacterium
GGTTGTATTGCCCCAGTGTCTTCCGCTGGCCCGCCCCCGTGTTCGCTGCCAGGTGATCTCATTCCGAAAGTTTTCGCTGCCAAAAACGGCGTTTATAAGCATCCGCAGATAGCTGTTTGCGTGGCTATCGCAATGGACGTACATGCTGCCGGTGGACTTGAGAACACGGTGACATTCAAGCAGGCGCACCGCCATGTAGGCAATGTACGCCGCTTCATTCTCTGAGGCGGATGCTTCAACGGCCTCAACGACGGCGAAGACAGCTGGATAATCGTCCTGGATGCGAACCTTCCACGCCATGTGAACATCGTCATCCCATGTCCAAAAGTCCCTGACGCGGGTCTCCCCGACACCCTCGTTGTACTGAGCGCCATGAGATTCGGCGAGCGCCCTTTCCTCAGCCATCTCCGCATCGGTGATGGGCGGCCTGGGCTGGCCGATAAAGGTCTCGTTGGCGGCGAACGGCGGGTCTATTGCGATGAGGTCAACGCATTCATTGTTGATGGAACGCAGAAACCGGAGATTGTCCATGATCGCCAGCGTGCGATTCAAGACATTCAGACGGGACATCTGTTGGCCGCTACCCCCGTTGCGCTGAGGCCGGACTGCGCGTTCGCTGCTGTCAGTATAGCCCCCCCGCTCCCTCAGTAGGCCGCCGTGAAGTCCAGCTCCAGGCGGATGTTGTCCTCGACGCTGAGGAGGAAGAAGAGATCGGGGACCTCCATGTCAAACTCGCCGAAGGTGAAGTTGGTCTTCGCCGTGCCGGTGACCATTGCGCCGTTAAAGCTCGCCGTCGTCTCCCACTCCACGGGCCGGGTGACCTCCCGCACCGTCAGATCGCCCTCGATGATGAACCCGGCCTCGCCGGACGTGGGCAGCGGCCATGCCAGCCCGCGGACGGCGGTGGGGGCAAAGATGATCTCCGGATACGTTCCCGTCTGAATGGCGTTGCGGCTCAGATAGTCGTCCCGGCGCGATTCATCGCTGCGCAGACTCGCGGCGTTCAGGACGATGCGTGATTCCGCCGAGATGACCTCACCCTCCGGGGAAAGCGTGATCATGCCGGTCACGTCCGATGTCTCGCCGATGGCGTCATTGGGGAAATCAAGGCGCGCGAACTGTTCCTGCACCAGATACCGCGCCACCGTTCCCTCCTGCAGCGTGATCGCCGCGCCGACAGTGGTGCCCGGCTGCTGCTCGCCGCCGGCGGGCGTGCCCGCATCGGCAGGCGCGCCATTATCATCGGGCGTTTCCCCGCCGCCGCACGCCGCGGCCGCTGCAAAAAGCAGCAGCAGCAGAGACACCGTCAGCGTGATCGCCATCGCGGCTCTCACTGCTCTGACCCGCCGCCACGCGCCTCGAGAAAGCGTGGTGTCCTGCTCCGCGGCGCTCCTGCCCCTGTTGCTCATGCCCCCGGCATTCATGATGACCCCCACTCCGTATACGACCCCATTCAACCTCGTCGGCCCGTGCTACCAGCATACGGATGCGTCGGTTCCGGCGCTCACCGCGCCGCTGCTGATCGCCGCGTATGGCCCCAATGGCTACGCGGTAGAATACACACACAATGACACTCACACGAAACGTCATCCATCGTGACTTTCTCTCCATGGGGGATGTGAGCGGCGCGGAGGCGCGCGCCGTGCTGACTGCCGCCATCGCGCTGAAGAGCGGGGAGCTGCGGCCGGACCTCACGGGACGCAGCCTTGTCCTGCTGCTTGAAAAGCCGTCCCTGCGGACCCGGGTCAGCTTTGAGTTGGGGATGCGCCGCATGGGCGGGCAGAGCCTGAGCATGCTGCCGCAGGAGGTGGGGCTGGGCGGGCGCGAGCCGGCGGCGGACGTCGCACAGGTGCTCAGCCGCTACGCGGATGTGATCGCGGCGCGCGTGAACGCCCACCGCACGCTTGAGGAGTTGGCCGCCACCGCGTCCGTTCCCGTGATCAACGCCCTGTCAGACCTGGAGCACCCCTGCCAGACGCTGGCAGACCTGCAGACGATCCTCGAGCGGCTTGGCGGGTTGCAGGGAGTGACGGTCTGCTTCATCGGCGATGGGAACAACGTCGCCGCGAGTCTCGCCATTGGCTGCGCGCTGGTTGGCGCGCGGTTCCGCATCGCGTCACCGGCCGGGTATGAGCTGCCGGACGGCGTTGTCAGCCGGGCCGGCGCGATTGCGGCGGCTGAAGGGGGTATCGCGCCGGAGCTGCTGACCGATCCGCGGGACGCCGTGACCGGCGCGGACGTGGTCTACACGGACGTGTGGGCAAGCATGGGGCAGGAGGAGGAGCGCGACCGGCGGGCGCGGGATTTTCAGGGCTACACCGTCACCCCGCAGCTGATGGAGTTGGCCCGCCCGGAATCCGTGTTCATGCATGACCTGCCGGCCCACAGGGGCGAGGAGGTATCCGATGACATGCTGGAGCATCCGCGCTCAATCGTCTTTGACCAGGCGGAGAACCGTCTGCACGCGCAGGCGGCTCTGATCGCCATGCTGCTCGGCGCGCTCCCGCGTCCGGGCTAGAGGCTGCGGCATGACGGCCCTGGTTGAGACGCAGACGGGACTGCCGCGCGGACTCCCCACGGTTGCCATCGTTGGCCGTCCCAACGTCGGCAAGTCATCCCTGTTCAACCGCATGGCGGCGGAGCGGATCGCCATCGTCGCGGATGAGCCGGGCACAACGCGGGACCGCGTGACGGCCTGGGTGACCCGGGACGAGCGGACGCTTGCCCTCATCGACACGGGCGGACTGGTGCCCGGCGAGGAGCGGGGCATGGTGGGCGCAATCCGTGATCAGGTGTCCGTCGCGCTGAGCGAGGCGGACGTGCTGTGCTTTGTGGTAGATGTGCACGCGGGCCTGCTGCCGGCGGACGCGGAGGTGGCTGACCTGCTGCGGCGGCGGTCAAAGCCTGTGGTGCTGATTGCCAACAAGGCGGACAACATGCAGCGGGAGCGGCTGGCGGCGGAGTTTTACGCGCTTGGCATTGGCGATCCCATCATCGTGAGCGCGCAGCATGGGCGGGGCATGCATGAGCTGTGGAGCGGCATTCTGGCGGCGCTGCCGGAGCAGGAAACGGAAACAGCGCCGCCCGTTCCGCAGGGCGCGATCCCCGTCGCCATCGTAGGCCGGCCCAACGTTGGCAAATCGTCGCTTCTGAACGCCATTCTGGGACAGGAACGGGCTATGGTCCGCGATGAGCCCGGCACGACGCGCGACGCTGTCGACACCCTTTTCGACTATGAGGGACGCAGCTATTTGCTGATCGACACGGCAGGCGTCCGCCGCCGCGGCCACATTGAGCGCGGGGTGGAGCGGTTCAGCGTGGCGCGCGCCATGCAGGCCATTGAGCGCGCGGACGTGGCCGTGCTGGTGGTGGACGCGACGGAGTATCTGACGGCGCAGGACCTGCACGTTGCGGGCTTTGTTCAGCAGGCGCACAAGGGCCTGGCGCTGGTGATCAACAAGTGGGACCTTGCGCAGGAGAATGAGATCGATCGGGCGGAGGTGGAGCGGCTGGTCCGCGCGCGGCTGAAGTTCTTTCCGTCCATGCCCATCCTGTTCACGTCCGCGCTGCGGGGGCGCGGCGTGCGGGCCGTGCTGGACGCCGTGGCGCGCATTCAGTTGGAACGGATGACGCGGGTGACCACCGCGCAGTTGAATCGCGCGCTGCTGGACGCGCTGGCGGATCATCCGCCGCCGTCCTCCGGCCGCCGCCGTCTGCAGATCTACTACGCCACGCAGGCGGAGGTGAATCCGCCGACGTTCGTGTTCTTTGCCAATGATCCCGCGCTTGTCCACTTCTCCTACCGCCGCTATCTGGAGAACATGCTGCGCCGCCGCTTTGGCTTTGCCGGCACGGCCATCCGGCTGATCTTCCGCGGCCGCGGCGCGGACAGAGAGGAGCCCACGAATGAACGGGCTTGAGGATGTGACTGCGGCCGGCATCGCCTTGACGGTGGCGGTGGCCCTGGGCAGCTATCTGCTCGGCGCGGTGCCCGTGGGGCTGCTGGTGGGCCGGGTGATGGGCGGCGTGGACGTCCGGGAGGTCGGCAGCGGCCGCACGGGCGCGACAAACGTCCTGCGCACGCTTGGATGGAAGGCGGCGGCGCTCGTCGCCCTGCTGGACCTGGGCAAGGGCGCGGCGGCGGTCTCCGTCAGCGCAGCCATTGCCGGGACCTCGGGAGAGGTCGTCGGCGCGCTGAGTGTGGTGTTGGGGCACAGTTGGTCTGTGTTCATCGGGTTCGGCGGGGGGCGCGGCGTGATCCCGGCGGGGGGCGCGGCGCTGGCGCTGGTCTGGCCGGCGGCGCTCATCGGAACCGCCGTCGGGCTCGTCATCATCGGCCTGACGCGCTACGTCTCGCTCGGATCACTGCTTGGGACGGTCACCTGCGTCGCCGTCATGATCGGGTTTGCCGCCTTTGGGCAGGAGCCGATCATCTTCTCTCCGCTGGCCGTCACAGGCGGCGCGCTGATCATCTACAGCCACCGGGACAATATCCGGCGGCTGCTTTCCGGAACGGAGCGGCGGTTTGGCCAGCCCGCGGAGACGGACGGCTGACACACGGACACGTCCTCTGCGGCCATCCGCGGGGCGCAATGTGGGACAATGAGCGCGTGACGGAGTGACGGAGAGGGCGCACGTGGGCATGCAAACGCGCCGCGCGGCGGTGATCGGCACGACCAGTTGGGGCACGACGCTTGCGCTGCTGCTTGCGCGCGCCGGCGCCGACACCGTGCTGTGGGCCCGCGCAGAGGATGAGGCGCGGCGCATGAATGAGGCCGGGGAGAACATGCTGCGGCTCCCGGACTTTCCGTTTCCGCCCAATCTCCGAGTCTCCGCGGACATCAACGATGCCGTGAACGGCGCGGAGGTCATCGTCGTCTGCGTGCCGTCACCGACGTTTCGGGAGAATCTGCGCCGCCTGAGAGAGGCTCAGACGCCGCCGGACGCCGCCATCGTGAGCGCGACAAAGGGTCTGGACGGGGCCGACGGCTCGCGGATGAGCGAGGTGTTTGGGCAGGAGATGGGGGCCGAGGCCCTCCGCCGCTACTGCGTCATCTCCGGCCCGAATCTGTCCCATGAGGTCGCCGCGGGATTGCCGTCATCGGCGGTGATTGCCTCCGCCACGGAGGAGATGGCGATCCGGGCGCAGGATTTCCTGACATCCGCCGTGTTTCGGGTGTATACGAGCACGGACGTGGCGGGCGTGGAGCTGGGTGGCTCCCTCAAGAACATCGTCGCCATCGGAGCGGGAATGATTGACGGCATGGAGTTCGGTGATAACGCCAAGGCGGCGTTCATCTCCCGCGCCGTCGCGGAGATCACGCGGCTGGGCATTGCGGCGGGCGCGCAGCCGATGACGTTCAGCGGCCTCGCCGGCATCGGCGATCTTGTCGCCACCTGCTATAGCCGCCTCTCACGCAACCGCCACGTCGGTGAGCAGCTTGGCCGGGGGCGCGCCATAGCGGATGTGCTGAATGAACTGAATGAGGTGGCGGAGGGATATAACACCACGCCCGCGGCGGTCCGGCTGGCGGAGCGCCTGAACGTGGACACTCCCATTACGCTGCAGACGCACCGGGTCCTCCATGAGGGGCTGAACCCCCGGGAGGCGATGGAATCCCTCATGGGCCGTCCGGCGACGGCGGAGTACACGACGGACCAGTCCCACTGAGCGGAACGCGCGGGCGCATCACCGCGCAAGCGGGCCGCGCATCCTGTAGGATAGGACTGTGACAGATATGACACCGCTACAATCGGAACGGAACGAAACAGATACTACAGACATTGATACAGTCCAACACCATCGACCTCGACGATCTCTCCCCGTATGACACTGCTGATCCCGCCGGCATGGGACGGCATATTGCCGCGTTTCCCGAGCGAATCCTGAAGGGATGGGAGGCCGCCGGCGAACTCGCCCTGCCGGGCGGCTATCGGGGTGTCACGCGCGTTCTGGTGCAGGGGATGGGCGGGTCCGCCATCGCTGGAGACATTGCCGGCGAGGCCCTCGACGGCCTGACGATGGACGCGAGCGGCGCCGCGCCGCGCGTGGATGTCCACCGCGATTACGGGGCGCACCCCGCGGCTGGCCCGGGGACCCTCGTCATCGCCCTCAGCCACTCCGGTCGCACGGAGGAGGCGCTCTCCGGCGTTGAGGCGTCGCTTGAGCGAGGAGCCCGCCTGATCGCCATGACCGGCGGCGGCCCGCTGGCGCGCGCCGCCGCGCGGCACGATCTTCCCGTTATCGGCATGCCTCGAACGGGGGGGCCGCCCCGCGCCTTTCTGCCGTACGCCCTCGGCGCTCTCCTGCGACTCCTCTGTGATCTCTGCGTCCCATCGGCAGCGGCATTCGCGGGAGCGGCGCTGCAGAGCGCCGTGGAGGAACTGCGGCAGGCGCAGGCGGATTTTGCCCCGTCCTGCAGGCGCTCCAATCCGGCAAAGGAGTTGGCGCGCGCCCTGGCGGGCCGCGTTCCGGTGATCGTCAGTTCACGCGGCCTTGTCTCCGCCGCGCGCCGCTGGAAGACCCAGATCAATGAGAACGCCAAGACCCCGGCGTGGACGGAAGAACTGCCGGAGATGCACCACAACGCGGTTGTGGGCTTTGAGCAGCCCCGCCTGCGTGAGAATCTGTCCGTCGTTCTGCTTGGCCCGCCCGCCCCGGACGATGACGGACCGGCGCGGGAGCGCTACGTCATCTCCCGCGATGTGTTCTCCCGCCTCAACACCCCCGCGCACTGGCCAACGCTGCGCGGCGGCACGCGGCTCTCCCGCCTGCTGGAGGCGGTGCTGCTGGGCGATTACGTCAGCTATTACCTGGCGCTGGTGAACGGCGTGGACCCGATGCCGACCGAGACGCTGGATCGCGTGAAGGACCGGATCCGGGGCGCCGCCGCCGTGGTGGACGGGCACGCGGAGTAACCGTCCGCCGCCATGGCGACGCGCATCGGCATCATCTCCGATACCCACATCCCGGGGTCCATCCCGGAACTGTGGCCGGAGGTGGAGATTGCGTTCAAGGGCGTCGACATGATCCTGCACGCCGGCGATCTGGTGACGACGGCCGTTGTCGATTGGCTGGAGCGCATCGCCCCAACCTACGCGGCGGAGGGCAACCATGATGTGGGTTTGAGCGATGTGGACGAGCGCATCCGCCCCAAGTGGTTTCTGGATATTGAGGGGTATCGACTGGGCATGGTGCACATCATCGATGGATGGGGAACTATGACGGCCAGTCAGCTGGTGAAGATCTATCTTGGCGAGCTGCCGGACATCGTCGTCTGCGGAGACAGCCACTTTGAGTTTGTGCGGCGTGAGGACGGCATGCTGATCATCAACGGCGGCAGCGCCACCTACCCCCACAATCGTGAGGCGCGGCTGGGGCACGTGGTGCTGTTGGACGTTGAGCGCGGCCGGGAGCCGGAGGCGCGCATTGTTGAACTGACGGACTACTCCGTGGACGGAACGGACGGACGCAAGCGCTATGCGCGGGGCCGAAACCGATAACGGACGCGGCGGGGTTGGGCGGCCAGGGCGCCTCTTCTGGCCCGGGTTGCCTGCTGCAACTCATGGCGGCACAGAAGAGTGTGAATGGCTGATTGGCCGGATGCCCCGCCGTGTACTCAATGATAGCACCGCAATCATGCTATACTGATGTGACGTTGTAGATGGAGGCGTTGCCATGGCCAGCATCACCGTACGGAATCTCGAAGACGGGTTGAAACATCGGCTGCGCGTCCGCGCGGCGGAGAACGGCCGCTCGATGGAGGAGGAGGTCCGGGACATCCTGAGAACGGCGCTTTCTCCCCAACCCATGGATCATGAGAATCTGGCAAGCGCGATTCGCGCCAGGTTTGCCCCCCTGGGTGGTGTCGAGCTTGACCTGCCGCCGCGCACCCCCTTGCGGACGCCCCCCCTGTTCGACTGAGACCGCAATGATTATCCTGGACACCAACGTCGTCTCGGAACTGATGCGACCCAACCCCGAGAGCAAAGTTGTGGATTGGGTCGCTGCGCAGGCAGTGTCTAACCTGTACCTCTCCTCCGTCAGCGAAGCCGAACTACGGTACGGCATCGAGATCCTGCCGTCGGGAGCAAGGCGAGACAGACTGCACAGCGAGGTTGAGGGGATGCTCAGAGAGGACTTTAGCGGGCGCGTCCTTCCCTTTGACAGCGCCGCAACTCAATCTTATGCCGCGATAGCGGCCGCGCGCAGGGCAGCAGGGCGCCCCATCAATCATGCCGACTGCCAGATAGCCGCCATTGCCCGCAGTCGGGGAGCGTCAGTGGCAACGAGGGACATGGGCGACTTTCAGGGAAACGGAGTGGACGTGGTCAACCCGTGGTCAACTCCCTGAACACCATATCGGACATTTCAAGTAATGGACACACTGCCGGCAACTTCAGCCAGTCTGTTATGACTCAATAAAGGCCCTGCCAACAACGGCGGTGCGATCACGCCGGGCTACCAATAGAGAGGGCTGTTTCTGACCCAGTTCAGTTGATGGCGCTCAATGAAGGACACGAGTGTCCTGCGGCGGCCGTATGCGTCTGAATAGCCGACGCCGTCCACATCTTCCACGTACTCGAACAGCGGCCACCCCCACATGACGTTCGCATTCCATGTGAGCCTGTTGGTCTCCAGCAGGTTCCGAAAATTCACTCCTCCCGCGACGTCCACGAATCCATCGACAAACTCATTATATGAGCCGGTTGAGAGGAGCGGATCCGTTGCAGATGCCGCCGGAATGTCTGTTCTGTGTTCGAAGGGGTGATGAAGACCCGCAATGTGATGCAGTAATTCATGCAGGGCGGCCAAGGGGTAATGATCATGTGGGTAGCGCGAGGCTATTTCCGGACCGATGAGAAAATGTGTTCCCAAATGGGCAATCTGAAGGGCCGCGCCGTTGAAGGAACCCCATCCCCCCGGCTCTGTAATCAGAACCAGCGCCTCGTCCGGGGAGCAGAACCGCTCACAGAAATCCCAGTGGCGCGCCTCGTTTCCCCACACCCAGCTGGAGTTGTTCAGGTGATCGATGCGGTCTATCTGCGTGATCTCCACATTGATGCCGAAGTGTTTGGCCAGTTCAGCCATGCGTTCCAGGCCGCGGCGAATATCTTCATTCGACTGCAGTGACGCGTTGACCGCCCGCAGGCGCACTCTGTCGTCGGGGTCATTTCGCGTCTTGATGGCAATCGCCGCCGCCGGGGAGTCCTGTTGCTCGGTGGCATTTGAGGGTACACGCGCCCGGATCGTCCACTCACCGGGCACAACAACTGCCTCGTGAGAGTAATGGAGGTCCGACGTCTCCTGTGCCATGGCAACAATGTATTCACCGTGATACCGGAACGAGATGAGGCCGGGCTGCTGCTCCACCTCCTCAAGATCGCTGACAACCAACTGGATGCTTGCGCCGAGTTCCTCGAGCTCCGCGTGAATAGCCTCTGCCTCGGCGTCGTCTGCGATTCTGAGACGTTTGACAAGAGCGATCCACTCCTTAGTGAAGACCTCGAAACGAGAGCGCACTACGCGGGCGTTCTCCGCCAACTCCACATGGTCCCTGCCGTTGGGATCAATCAGGGCAAAGCCCTCCCGCACGCCGGACATGGCGAGATGGAAAGAACGCGCCCCCTTCGGAACCGTGAACGTTCCCTCCAGTGCAGAAGGATGGGGTGGCCAGCGCTGCGAGATGAACTCCTCACCAACAAGCTCATTCGCGCAGACGCGCTTTTTCTGGTACGGCTCCGCTCCATGCGGCGTGATATACACGCAGGCGTCAGCCTCCTCAGCCAGGCACGCAGGGTCTGCAGTGACCACCCCGTTGAGCAGTGTGTAGGCGCCCCTCTCATGGCACAGATCAGCGATGGTGTCCCAGTCATACGTGAATTCAATTTTATAGGGGTAAATAACGTAATGAATGCCCCAGAACAGTTGTGGGAAGGCCTCTACCAGAACGTCGAAGTTGTACCAGTTGATCCCGTCCCATGTAATCAGGAGATGGCCTGAGCGCCGTTCCAAAAACCGCTGCCACGGGTGTTCAATAAGCTCGATATCGGACCGCACAATCTGGCCGTCATCAAGGGACGGAAGCGCGTCCTGAATACCGAAACGCGGCGCGGGTGTGGGCGTGGCTCTGGGGGTTTGGCGACGCGGCGCCGGTGTGGGCGTTACGGTGGGGGATGGCGTCGGAGAGGCCGTGGGGGAGAGCGCCAGCGTGGTCGTGGGCGAGGGCACGGGTGCGGCTGTAGGTGAAGGTACGGGCGCGGGTGTGGGCGTGGTCTCCTCAGTGACGCATGCGAGCATCAGCGCCATCACGGCGCCCAGAGCAATGATCGCCAAGGCCGCTGTCCGCACAGCCTGAAGCAGGCTGCCCAGGGCGTTTTTGGCCTTCGGCTCCGCTTGGCGCGGCATACTAAAATCCCGGTTGGTGTTGCTCCTCTTCTCACTCTAGTGTACTGATGGGTTGTCAAACAGGGCGGCGAGAGCCTCGTCAAAGGTCCTGATCTCCCTGACGCCGCGCCTGCGGCAACTCGCCAGGTGACACAGGTCCCGGGCCTGCAGGGTGGGGTATTGCTCATGGAGCCGCCGCGCCAGCGTCACATCCGCCTCCTCCAAAGGCCAAACCTCAACGGACGCGCCTGCCATCAACTCCAGTGCCGCATCGAAGGCGCGCAGCCTGCCCGCGGGTAGATACGCATGGGCAAGCTCCTGCATAACCTCCGCCGATGTGCACAGCGGCGCGCCATTGTGAATGGCCTCGACGAAGAAGTCCTGGGCGGATGAGCGGAGCGCGTGAGGACGCCCCACCGCGTACATGAAGACGTTGGTATCGACGAAGATCACGCGGGAGGCGGGAACGCCCCGCGCGACTCATTCATAACGCGCAGGTGCTCGTTCCAATCCGGCTCTGTCTCCGGCCCGTCCAGCGCCGCGCATGACCGGAAGAAGTCCCGTACGTCATCCGGGGACTCGAACAGCCTGACGCGGCGGCCGGCTTCGAGACGCTCATGGGCGGCCGCCCGCATCCAGGCGCTGAAGCTCATGCCCTCTCGCCGCGCCTGGTCAACAAATCGGTCGCGGTCGGCGTCCGACATGACCAACTGCACCCTCGCCATATCACCCTCCGATCGAGTCAGTGTGTAATCAGGTTACACATGCCCGTGTTCACGGGCAAGGCGTGAAGATGCGAGCCAGTGGTGAAGAGGGGTAGGGCGCGGTGTTGGTGGGTGGTTAGTAGCGCGGGCCGCCTCCGCCCTCCCGGCGGTTGCGCGCCTCATTCACGGTCAACTGCCGCCCCTGATGCTCTGACCCGTTCAGGGCGGAGATGGCCGCCTCCGCCTCCGACGTATTGGGCATCTCAACGAAGCCGAAGCCGCGGGAGCGCATGGTGTCCCTGTCCGTCACCACCTGCGCATCCGCCACCGCTCCGTGCTGCCTGAAGAGATTCTCCAGATCATCGTTCGTTGCCTGAAAGCTGAGATTTCCGACATATATCCTCATAACGCGGCGCTCCCCTGTGTTCCTTCTGCTGCTGTCCCGGACCACAGTTGACGCTGCTGCGCGTAGCAATCGGACCGCAGTCTCTTGATGAATACCCTAGTATACCCTGCCTGACCCATTCTGGGCAGCCCATCCCGGCCCGTTCTGCTGCGTAAACGCGCGCCGGTGTCCGCCGCGCTCTGAAACCCGCCGGGTTGTGGGGCCCACCTACGCGGCGCTTGCCTCCCGCAGGAAGGCAAGGATCTCCTGATTGAATCTCTCCGTTGTCTCCACGTTGGGGAAATGCCCCGCGCCGGGGATGATGACCAGCCGCGACTGCGAGATGGCGCGATGTATGCGCACAAGCCCGCCGGGCGGCGTGGTGCGGTCCTCATCGCCGCAGATGACGAGCACGGGGCACGCGATGCGTCCGAGGTCCGGCGCGATGGGGCGCTGCGACAGCTCCGGGCCGGAGATGCGCACGCCCTCCGCGTAGACCTGCGGCGCGTTGCGCTCCGCCGTCTCCTGCCTGCGCCGCTCAATGTCGTCGCCATGCTCCGCGATGTACTTATCACCCCAGCCGCGGCGCGGATTGTTGGGCAGCGCGCCGATCCCCTTCTCCCGCACAGTCGTCAGCATGTCGCCCCAGCCGTCCAGGAACTCCTGTTTGATCTCCGCGGAGGTGTCCTGAATGACCAGGGACAGCGTCTGCTCCGGGTAGTCCAGCGCGAACTGTTGGGAGACGAGGCCGCCGAGCGAGTGCCCATGAATGTGGGCCGCGCCGATGTCCAGCTCCGTGAGCAACGAGGAGAGGTCCGCGGCGTGCGTCCAGCGGGAATACGCCCCCTCCGTCACCGGCACGCGCTCTGACTGACCGTAGCCTCGCATGTCCCACAGCAGCAGCTGAAACTCCTGTGAGAACGCCTCAATCTGCTCTGAGTAGCCCCGTCCGTGGCCGCCCAGCCCGTGCGTCATCACGAACGTGGGGCGTGATGAATCCCCAAAGAGCTCATGGAAGAGCGTCACCCCGTTGGCCTTGATGTGCGGCATGTCCTGTCTCCTCCTTATGTGCCTGTTCCGCCGTCACCGTCGTTGTCGCCCGGTTCCCAATCAAATCGCACGTTCAACCGCTGCGCCACGCTGCGCAGATTCTCCACGGAATCGGGGTACAGCGGTATCCCGCGCGTTCGGTTCTCATGTATTGTCGCGGCCTCGATGTCACCCGGCGCGCGGACGGCTTCGACGCCGGGCAGCGGCGGCGTGCCGCGCAGCGCGGACAGATAATCGGTCATCGTTTGGCGGAATGCCGCCGGGTCTGTGAACGCATCGATGCGGAGCGCTCCAAAGAAGTGGGCGGACTGATAGCCGCCGGCCTGCCCGGCGCCCGCGATTGCCAGTCCCGGCCCCATGCCGGAGAGCACGCCGCAGAGGATGTCCACGATCATCGCGAGTCCGTAGCCCTTGTGCGCGGAGTGCTCCAAATCACTGCCCAGCGGAAGGATGCGGCGCCCGCCCGGCCCCCGCGCCGGGTCCCGCAGCGGCTGCAGATCATCCGTGAGGCCCCAGCCGATGGGCACGCGCTTGCCCTGCCGATGGTAGGTGTCAAACGTGCCGGCGGAGACGACCGATGTTGCGGCGTCAAAGAGGAACGGCGATCCGTCCGCGGTTGGAGCGGCGACGGCGATGGGGTTGGAGCCGAGCCGCGCCTCCGCGCCGCCGGCCGGCAGCACGATGGGGCCGGTGTTCGTCATGCCGATGCCGATCATGTCATGGCCCAGGGCGCGGGTGGCGTAGACGCCCGCCGCGCCAAAGTGGCGGCTGTTCGCCACCGTCACCCACCCGGAGCCGCTCTCCCGCGCCTTTGCAATGGCCAGGTCCATCGCGCGGGCGCCCACGCTGAGCCCCAGACCGCCGTCCGCGTCAATCGACGCCGTCGAGGGCGTCTCAGCCCGAACGATCCATCGCGGACGCGGATTGATCAGCCCCAACTCCAGTGGGCGCAGGTAGAAGCGGTCGAGCCGGGCAACGCCGTGGGAGCCGATGCCGCGCAGGTCCGCCTCAATCAGCGTGTTCGCCGCGGTGACCGCGTCATCCGCGGGGACGTTAAGCGCCCTGAACGCGCTCTCCGTGAATGCGCGGAGGACGGACTCCGGCACGCGAATTGCGGCGGCGTGAACTGCGGATGAAGTCATCGTATCGACACGGGCTGCCCGCGCCGGCCGGACGGCCTGAACCCCCGCGCGCTACGGGCGCGCCTCCCGGACGCGCGTCGCCATGGTCTGATCCACCTCGCGCGGCCATGTGCGCTTGTTCGGGTCCATGACGCTGACGCTGAAGGAGCCGATGTCCTGAATCTCAATGCGGCCCGTCTCGCCGTCCTGCAGCGGGCCGATGCCCTGATGGTTCGTTCCCAGCGCGATGACGTCCCCCGGCAGCAGGGTCATGACGCGCGTTGCCCACTCAATCAACTCCGGAACGGTGTGCTCCAGATCGCTCGTGTTGTAGTCGTGCCGCGCCTGATCGTCCACCCAGTACTTGATATCCAGCGCGTGCGGGTCCGCGATCTCATCCGCGGTGACAATGCACGGCCCCATGGGCGCGCAGGTGTCATACGATTTCTGGATCATGGTCATGCCGGGATTGCGTCCAATGCCGGCTCGGGGCGAGACGTCCATGAAGGCCGTGTAGCCAAAGATGGAGTCCATGGCGTCCGCCTGTGAGATGTCCTTGCTCCGCTTGCCGATGACCAGCGCCAACTCCGCCTCATGGTGGCAGATGGTGAACGGCGTGTTGGGGAGCACCACGGTGTCCCCCGGCCCGATGACGGCCTCCGGCGATTTCAGAAACATGTCGATGGGGAAGGAGTCACGATCCTGCCCCTCTCTGTAGTTGCCGAAGCAGCAGATGAGCTTGCGCGGGCGGGGCAGCGGCGCGCGAAGCTGCACGGATGACACGGGCACGCCGCGCCCGGAGTCCTCAAGGTCCTCCAGATCATCCCGGACGGAGGCGAAGTCCTCAATCAGGTTGATCATCACGTCCTCCACGTGAGGCCCCATGTAGTCATCCGCCAGACCGCCCAGGCCGATGACATTGTCCCCAACAAGCAGCCCCGGTCGAAAATCGTTGTACATTACCAGTTTCATTCCGCATCCCCCTCCTGAGCAGACGCTCCACACCTGTGTCGGTTGCATGATAGCGCTTTGGAGAGCGGCGCGCCCGCCCTCCCGCTCCGCCGCCGTGGAGCGAATCCGCTCGGACGCGGCACACGAGATATGGGGGGCGTCCGTCGAGAAAGAACTAGATAGACGGATGCTGCGCGCGGGCACTTGACCCCTGTTCCCACTTGGCCACATACTCGCACAACAGGGGGAAAGGTGGCCCTTCCGGGCCGTTCAGGAGACGTGTTTCAATGAAGTTCTCGGTTTTGCAGGAGAATCTGGCGCGCGGACTGAACACCGTCATGCCGGCGGTGGCGACGCGGACGACGATGCCGATTACGACGCATGTGGTGCTGCAGACGGACGATTCACGCCTGCGGCTGACCGCCACAAACCTTGAGATGTCCATCTCCTGCTGGATCAGCGCGAGCGTGGAATCACAGGGCGCAGTCGCCGTCCCGGCCCGTCTCTTTTCCGACTACGTGTCCTCTCTGCAGCGTGACCGCATCGATATGGACCTTGACGAGGCCACCCGCCAGTTGGAGGTGGTGTGCGGCCGGTTCACAACGCGGATGAGCGGGCTGGATGCGGACGATTTCCCGCCAACGCCGGTTACGGATGACGGCGTGTCCGTGGACATTCCGCCGGACGTGCTGCGGGCCTGCATTGACCGCGTGATCATCGCGGCGGCCGTGGAGGACTCCCGCCCGCAGTTGACAGGGATTCATACGTCCATTGAGGGCGACGCGATCACGCTGGCGGCGGCGGACGGCTTCCGCCTGGCCGTGCAGACCACCAAACTGCCGAACGAGGCGGCGGAGGAGAAGGTCGAGCTCCTCATCCCCGCGCGGTCAATGCGGGAGCTGAACCGGCTGTTGTCTGAGCAGGAGATGCCCGTGTCCGTCCGGGTCAATCAGGCCAAGACGCAGGTTCAATTCCACCTGAGCAACATCGTGCTGGGCTCCCAGCTCATCCAGGGCAACTTCCCGAACTACCGGCAGTTGATACCGGATTCCTCCACCACAAGCATGGCTGTGGAGAGTTCCGAGTTCCTGCGCGCGACCAAGACGGCCGCCGTGTTCGCGCGGGAGGGCAACGGCACCATTCGCCTGTACATGACGCCGGGTGAGAATGAAATGGCCGGCGCCGTGCGGCTGGAGGCGCGGTCAGATCAGATTGGCGATCATGTGGGATCGATCGATGCCAACATCGGCGGGGAGGAGGCGCATATCGCCTTCAACCACAAGTATCTGGAAGAGGTGCTGGGGGTTCTGAACTCCGGCGTGACGCTGGAGATCACCAGCCCCTCAAGCCCCGGGACCATCCGTCCGGCCAATTCAGACGCAGACGATACCACAAGCTACGTCCACGTCGTCATGCCCATGTACGTCCAGTGGTAGGCGGCGCGGAGCCGCCGTCCGCCCCGCCTCGGCCGCTAGTCGCGGCGGGCCAGAGCCATGGCGAACATGCCGTCCGTGTCCGTTTGCCAGTCCACAAGCGGCAGGCCGGCCGCGGAGAGCATCTCTCCCACGCCCTCCCGCGTGAACTTGTAGGAACTCTCCGTCCAGATCGTCTCGTCGGGCGTGACCGTCACGGTCAGGCCGCCCAGCCGGGGAATATGAACCTCCTGCGGCGTCATCGGCCGCAGGTGCATCTCAATCCGGCTCCGTTCCCGATCATAAAAGGCCTCATGCGCATAGGCCGCCTGGTCAAAATCGCTTCCCAGATGACGGTTCAGGACGGCGAGGATATTGCGATTGAACGCCGCGGTCACGCCCGCGCTGTCATTGTAGGCGGCCTCAAGCGTCCCAGTGTCCTTGACGAGGTCGACGCCGAGGAGGAAGCAGTCGCCGCTGCGGAGGATTCCGCGCAGGTCCTGGAGCACGCGCGCCCGCTCATTCGGGTGCAGGTTGCCCAGCGTGCTGCCGAAGAACACGGCCAGGCGGCGCGCCCCCGGCGCGGGGACGCGGGACAGATCGCGCTGAAAATCGCCGATGATCCCGTGCACGGCCAGGAATGCGTAGTCGCGCAGCAGGCCGCGCACGGCCCCGTCCATCGTCCGCGCGTCCACGTCAAACGGCAGGAAAAGCAGGCGCTGCGGCGCGGATGCTCCATTGCGCGCGTCCATCAGCCAGCGAATCTTGGCGCAGGTTCCCGCGCCCAGCTCCACCAGCTCCGCCGGCCGAATCTCCGCCATCCAGCGGGAGGCCATCGCCTTGACGATGCGCTCCTCCGTCCGGGTCAGGTAGTACTCCGGCAGGGTGGTGATCCTGTCGAAGAGCGCGGAGCCGTCCGCGTCATAGAAGTACTTGGGCGGCAGGGATTTGACCGGGCCGGTCAGCCCGGTCAGCGCATCGGCGGCCAGCGCGTCCTCGTAGGCAGCGCCGCCGTGGTGGACATCAAGTCGGTAGCGGCTCTCAGGCGGTGAGCCAGCGCCGCCCGCGCTCTCCTTCCGCGTCGTCACGGACTGACCGCGCGGCCCCGCGCCGTGACGCCCGTCACCGGAGCGCCTCGCTGCCCTCGGGCTCCAGAAAGTCGTTGATTGATCGGGCAAGCGCAATCACCTGATCCCCCCGCCCCGGGAACCAGGCGTGGATCCATTCCGGCCTCTCATGGAAGGCGAGGGAGCGTCCGTCCGTCCGTCTGATTCCCACGCGGGTGACCAGGCCGCTCGCGTTGATGAAGCTGACGTCCTCAAGGATTCGGCCCTCGGCCCGAAAGCCCGCCGATACGCGGCAGAGGCTCCGCAGGGGCTCGAGGCTCTCATCAACGCAGCGCAGGCAGAACGCGCGCGCCCGGGGCAGCGCCCCGGGCGGCAGGGCGGTCAGCACGGCGCGCAGCGTGACGCCGGAGAAAACGGTGTCGTCAACAATGGCGAGCGACTCCGCCTCATCGAGGCCGACCAACTGTTCAGCCAACGGCGTGGCGGAGGTGCTGACGACCGTGTAGCCGCCGTTTCCGTCCTCCTGACGTGTGACGTCAATGCGATGAATGTGGGGAAACCACCCGGCCCGCTCATGCAGCTGCCGCGCGACGCGCTCTCCGGCGACGCCGATGCCGAGGGTCAGCGCATACGCGGGCACGGTCTCCGCGCCCAGCGATGCCACAAGAGCCTCAATCTGCTCATCCACGGTCAGAATGCGCACACGCTCGGGGTCATGCTCTGCGATGAGGCGGAACAACTCCGCCACCCGTTCCGCGACGATGGAATCCGTGCCGAATATCTCGCTGACTGCGTCGGAGATGTCATCGTGAATGTAGAACCGCGCCGGAGTGGGGGCGTGGTACGGTCCGGGTGAGTGCGCCATGGGATTGCGCGCCGATGGCCCGGCGGGCGCGCGCCGCGCCGCCGCCGCGGCTACAGGGCGAATGGCATCCCCTGCAGGCCCTTGATGTAGCGAATCTCCCCCAGGTGATAGTAGGTGTGCCCGATGACGAATGTCTGCAGGCGGCGGGCGAGAGTGCGATCCGGCCGCTCCGGATCCATTGCGCGGTCAAGGTCGTCATCCGTCACGCCGTCAAAGGCGGCGGGGATCGTGGACCCTATCTCCGTGACGTAGGCGCGCAGCAGGTCAAGCGGTGGTCTGAATCCGGCGACCTGCTCCGCGGTGAAGCCGGTGCCCTGGCTGTCGTCCGGCACGTCAAAGCGGTCATGGAATCCACCGGAGACCCAGACGGCCGGGCGCGGCTCTACGGGGATGATGCTGTGCGCGGCCTCATCAAGGGCGCGCGTGATGTGCCATGTGATGAACGCGATGGTCGTCGCGCCGGGGATGGGCGCGTAATAGATGTGCTCGTCCGTCAGCGGCTCCAGTTCCCGCAGCAGGCTGCTCTGAATCTCCCGCATCTCCCGCTCCAGCACCTGAACGCCGTTCATGCTCCCCCCCTTGGACTGAAAGTGTCCTTGATCCAGTCCATAAAGCCCTTGCCGTCCCGATTATCGCCGTCCGCCCCGTGCTCCGGCGCGGCCGGCAGCGTTGTGGCCAATTCCTCAAGCAGTGTTCGTTGCTCATCCGTCAGGCGGTCAGGCACGTGGATGGAGGCAACAATGAACAGATCGCCCCGGGAACGCTGATCCTTGGGATCGGCCACGCCACGCCCCTTCAGCCGGAAGGACTGGCCGGACTGGACGCCGGAGGGGACGGTGAACGGCTCATCACCCTCCAGCGTGGGGATCAGGATGTCAGCGCCAAGCGCGGCCTGGGCGATGTTGACGGAGACACGGTGAAAGAGGTTCCGCCCCTCGCGCTCAAACACGGAGCTGGGCGCGACGTCAAGCTCAATGTACAAATCGCCGGGCGCGCCGCCGTGCATCCCGGCCTCGCCCTCTCCGCCCAGGCGGATGCGGTTGCCGGAATCGACGCCCGCGGGAACGGTGACGCGCACGGAGATCTGCCGCTTAATCCGGCCCGCGCCGCCGCACTCCGCGCACGGCCTGGTGATGATCCTGCCCTCACCGTGGCAGCGGCTGCACGGGCTGACGTTCACGTATTGGCCAAAGAGGCTCTGCTGGCTGCGGCGGATTTCACCGGAGCCCTTGCACAGCGGGCAGGTCTCCGCCGCCGTCCCGGGTTCCGATCCCGCGCCGCGGCACGTGTCACACAACTCATTGCGGCCAATGCGCACATCCTTCTCCGTGCCGCGCACGGCGTCCTCAAAGGGCAGCCGCATTCTGAGCGCCAGGTCATCGCCGCGCTGTGGGCCGCCGCGGCGGGACTGCCGTCCGCGCGCGCCCCCAAAGAACGCGTCGAAAATATCGCCAAACCCGCTGAATCCGGAGAACGGGTCCGCCCCGCCAAACGGGTCCGACCCGGCAAGGCCGGCGTGTCCGAAACGGTCATAGGCCGCGCGCTTGCGCTCATCGCGCAGCACCTCATAGGCCTCATTGATCTCCTTGAAACGCCGTTCCGCGTCAGAGGAACGGCTGCGATCCGGGTGATGCTCAAAGGCGAGACGCCGAAAGGCGCGCTTCACATCCTCCGGCGACGCCTCACGCGGAAGCCCGAGGATATCGTAGTAGTCCTTCTTGTTGGTTGTCATAACGGTCTGTGGTTCTTCCGGACGCAATGAAACCGGGGCCGCGTGTCACCCGGCGGCGAACTGCGCGGCCGTATTTCCAGTGTATACCACCGCGCGGGAGCGGCGGGCCGCCAAAGCCCCTCGCGCAGCGGGGCGGTCTGACCGGACTGGGCGCGGTCGATGCGCGAAGGCGGGCGGCCGTGGCTACAGCCCCTTGCGCCACTCATCGAAGGCGGCGAGGTCCTCCGGCTCCGTGTGGCGGATCAGGGACATCAGGCGATTCATGGCCGTCACAAGGTCATGGGCGTGATTGTCCGCCGCGTCTCCGTTTGCGCGCGGCGGGCGGTCACTCCCGGCGCGGAGGGCATTGACGCGCAACTGCGCCGCCTTCAGCGCGCTGAGCTGCGGCGAGTCCGCGCCGCGCTCCTGCTCCGGGCCTGTCATCGCAGCCGCTCGCTGCTCAATCCTGCCGGAATTGCGAGAGATCGATCCGCGTTCCCTCACCGACAAACGGGTTGTGGCGGCGCTCATCGATGATGGTGGAGAGTTCATTGTGCCCCGGCAGGACGCGCGTCTCCGGCGGAAGCGGGAAGAGGCGGGTCTTGATGGACGTGATCAGGTCCGGCAGGGAGCCGCCGGGGAAATCGGACCGCCCAATGGAGCCCTGAAACAGCGTATCGCCCGTCAGCACGGCGTCCTCATACACAAAACAACTGCTGCCGGGGGTGTGCCCCGGCGTGTGGATGACGCGGATGGCGGTCGATCCCAACGGCAGTTCCTGCTCATGCTCCAGATAGGCGTCCGCCATGGGCGAGGGGTAGGCGGGCTTGCCCAGCCAGCCGTCCCCTCGCGCCAGAGCCTCCAGCATCGCCTCATCCGGCTCGCCGATCATCAGATCCGCGTTGGTTATCCGCGTTGCCATGCCGTTGTCAAATGTGTGGTCTGAGTGGCCGTGGGTGTTCAGCACGTAGCGCGGCCGCAGCCCCCGCCCCCGCGCCCACTCCAGCACGCCCTCCGATCCCTTGCCGGGATCAACGATGGCGGCCTCGCCGGATGCCTCGTCATAGACGACGTAGGTGTTGTTGCCCATGGGCCCAACGCTGAATCTCTCGATCGGCATGTCTGTCCCCCCTCCGTTCTCCGGAATAGTATGACGCGGTTTCTCCTCACGCATGGCCGCGCGGGGCCCGAAAGCCTGATGAGGGCCGCAGGCGCCGGACTAGTTGACGTGGATCACCTCAACGGAGTGGGGCAGAAGCTCCGCGTCCGGACGCGAGGCGTAGATGTAGTCCGCCACGCTGTCAATGGCGCGGCGGCACTGCGCCTCTCCCGCGCCGACGCATGAGACGCCAAGCAGGGCGCTGCGCTGCGCGTCATGGTCTCCCAGTTCCGCGATGGACACGTTATAGCGCCGTTTGACGCGCTCAATAACGCTGCGGACAACCTGCCGCTTGTCCTTGAGCGAGGAGGACTCAGGCAGGCGCAACTCAAGGATGCTGTAGCCGATGACGATGGCCATGGACGCATACGCGGCGGCGGCGCAGGGCTTGGATGCCCAGGCTAGATGTCCAGGTTCTGGACCTCCTGGGCGTGGGCGCGGATGAATGTGGCGCGGGGGCGCACCTCTTCTCCCATCAGCATCTCAAACAGCGCTGAGGCGGCCTGCGCGTCCTCAATCTCCACCTTGGAGAGCGTGCGCGTCTCCGGGTCAAGCGTGGTCTCCCACAACTGGGTGGGGTTCATCTCGCCCAGCCCCTTGTAGCGCTGAATGCCAACGCCCCGCGTGGAGACGTCCTCCACAATCTCTGAAAGGTCAAACAGGGACGTCAGGCGTCCAACGGCGCGCTCCCGCTTGTACACCGTGCCGACCGCTGGCAGGTGAGCGCGCAGAGCTGTTGCGAGCTCCACCATGCGCTGCGCGGCCTCATGGCCAAAGAACTCATGGTCAAGCCGCAGGGTGCGGCCGCTCTCCGTGTCCTGAATGAGCAGGTATGTCTCAGGATCAGCGCTGCCGTCTCGCTCAGGCGCGTCAGCGGCGTCATCCGGGGCGTCCGTGTCGGCGGGCTGCTCCGTCATCGCGTCGGTGAGGTCCAGCAGGGACGGCTGCGCGGTGTCCGGCGCCGCCTGTCCCGGGGCTTGCGCGGCGTCGTCAGCCTGAAACTCCAGGATGCGGACGTTCTCACGCTCCTCCAGCGCGCGCATGAGTTGGGCGAGAGTGTCCTCTGAGGAGAGGTCGCTCTCTCCGGTGTGGACGGTGAGGGCCGCGGCGATGAGCAGCGGCCGGGGGTAGCCGAGCGCCTCCAGATCGGCGAGCGCCCGTGAGAGGCGCTGGACAGAGGGCAGAATCTCCCGCACCTGAGGCTCCGTGTAGAGGATTGGCGCGTCCTTCTCCGAGTTCTCGCGGATCGTCATGTCCCTGAGGGCCTGGTTGGTCAGCGTGTCATTCTTCTCCTGGTCCGTGTAGAGCCAGTGAACATCATTGCGGCCGATCTGGATCCGGTACAGGGGCGGTTGCGCGATGTAGATATGCCCGGCGCGGAGCAGGGGCTGGAAGTGCCGGTAGAACAGCGTGAGCAGCAGCGTGCGGATATGCGCGCCGTCCACGTCCGCGTCCGTCATGATGATGATCTTGTTGTAGCGGAGTTTGGAGAGGTCCAGGCCGTCCGTGTCCACCTCATCCGGCTCAGACGCGCCGTTGGCATGACCGTTGCCGTTCCCGTTGAGATGGCCGTTGACGCCGCCGAAGCCGACGCCGAGCGCGGAGGCGATGGCCTTGATCTCCTCATGGCCGTAGACCTTGTCAAGCCGCGCCTTCTGGACGTTCAGGATCTTGCCGCGCAGCGGCAGGATGGCCTGAAAGCGGCGGTCGCGCCCGCCCTTGGCGGAGCCGCCGGCGGAATCACCCTCGACGAGGAAGATCTCGCAGTTCTCCGGGTTCTTGTCGGAGCAATCGGCGAGTTTGCCCGGGAGCGTGGTGGATTCCAGCGCGCCCTTGCGCTGCACGCTCTCCTTGGCCTTGCGCGCCGCCTCCCGCGCGATGGCCGTGTTCTTGCACTTCTCCAGGATGCGCCGCGCTTCCGGCGGATTCTCCTCCAGGTAGGCGGAGAGGCCCTCGGCCAGCGTGCTCTCCACGTGGCTCCTGACCTCTGCGTTGCCCAGCTTGCCCTTTGTCTGCCCCTCAAACTGCGGCTCGGGCAGCTTGACGCTGATCACTGCGGTGATGCCCTCCCGCACGTCCTCGCCCTGCAGGTTTGCGTCCCCGTCCTTAAGCAGCTTGAGCTTGCGGCCGTAGTCGTTCATCGCGCGGGTCAGCGCGGTGCGGAAACCGGTCAGATGCGTCCCGCCGTCCACCGTGTGGATGCAGTTGGCGAACCCCAAAACAGTCTCGGCGTAGCCGTCGTTGTACTGGATCGCTACCTCGACGTGCGTGCCCTCGATGTCCCGCTCAACGTAGATGGGGTTCGGGTGCAGCGCCTGCCGCGCCGCGTTGTGGTGACGCACCAGTGAGCGGATGCCGCCCTCGAAGTAGAACGTCATCTCATTCTCTGTGCGCTCATCGACGAGACGGATCTCCAACCCGGGATTGAGATAGGCCATCTCACGGAACCGCTGCGTCAGGGCGGTGAAGTCGAATGAGGCGTCCGCCATGAAGATATCGGGGTCCGGGTTGAACCGGATGGACGTTCCGGTTGTGTCCGCGGGGCCGACGGCCTGAACGGGGCCGAGAGCCGCGCCGCGGGAGTATTCCTGAACGTGCAGCTGGCCGTTGCGCCTGACCTCCGCGCGCAGGCTCTCAGAGAGGGCGTTGACGACGGACACGCCGACGCCGTGCAGGCCGCCGGAGACCTTGTACGCGTTGCCGCCGAACTTGCCGCCCGCGTGCAGCGTGGTCATCACCGTCTCAAGGCCGGTGAGCCCCGTCTGCGGGTGCCGATCAATCGGCACGCCGCGGCCATCGTCATCAACGCGCGCGGAGCCGTCCGGCAGAATGGTGACGATGATGCGCGTGCAATGCCCCGCCATCGCCTCATCGATGGCGTTGTCGACGATCTCATAGATCAGGTGGTGGAGGCCGCGCTCATCCGTGGAGCCGATGTACATGCCGGGACGGCGGCGGACGGCCTCCAGTCCCTCCAGGACCTCGATGTCCTGCGCTGTGTACTCCTCCAGAGCCTCCGCGTTCGCGGAACCCGTCCCTGGCCGTTCGGGTTGATCCACCATCAGTTATCCACCTCCGTGCGCCACGGATCGCCGGAGCGCGCACCGCGTTGGGCGCGATCTCCGGCCAACCGTCCAACGCCGGCCGATGCCTGCTATCCCCGCCGCTCTCCGCGCCCTGCGCATGGCCGTTCCGTCAAGCCTTCGGGTTGCCTGACCGGGCGCTGATTCCTGCATGAATACACTCATAATGCTATCAGAAATTCAAACGGAGTTCAAAAAATCGGGGTGGTTTTCGGTCACCCTGACGGACAGGGCGGCGGAGCGGCGCGTCTGACATAAGTGGGCCGGCGGACAGGCCCGCCGGGGCGGCGCGAATCAATCGGCGTCGCCGGAGGCGGCCGCCGGGGTTTCGCCCTCGGCCGGGGCCTCGCCCTCGCCCTCCGCAGCCTCCTCTTCCTCGGCGGCGGCCGCAGACACGCGGGAGTGCGTTGCCCGGACGATGATCGTTTCCCCGTCCGTGAGGACACGCACGCCCTCCGGCACCGTGATCTCCCCAACGTGAATGGCCGTTTCCAGCTCGACCAGCGTTTCGATATCGACCTCGATGGCCGCCGGAATGTCCGCGGGCAGGCACTCAATGGTGAGTTCATGCGTCAGGTGGGTGACGACCGCCCCGGGCAGGCGGGCGGCCGGCGCGTCGCCGATCAGGTGCACCGGCACGGTGGTCTGCACCGGGCGATTCATCTCAACCCGATAGAAATCGGCGTGCATGATCGCGCGGGTCACGGGGTGGCGCTGCAGCCCGCGCAGCAGGGTGTGGTGGGTCTCCCCGGCGATGGTCAGTTCCACAAGGGAGCCGCGGCCGCCGTCCGTGACGAGCTTCTCCAGCGCCCGGGTCTGCGCCTGAAAGCTGACGGAGTCCGCGCCGCGCCCATAGAGGTTGGCGGGTGTCATCCCCGTGCGGCGCAGCGCGCGGACGCGCCGCCCAAATGCCTCTCTATGCTCGCCGTAGAGCGTGAGTGTGGCGCCGTCCCTGCTGGTCATTTGTCCTCGGCCCGTGTCCTGTCTGACGATGTCCGATTGAGAACGGGACGGCGCTGTTGTCTGAGCGCCGTGCCACTGATAAAACCTGCTCACATTTTACCGATTTGGCGGGCGCGCCGCAAGCGCGCGGACACACGGCCGGACGCCTACTCAATGGCGAACTCCGGTTGCCAGCCGGAGCGCCGCCCGCCGCCAAAGAGGTCATGGAACCGGCGCAGATCAGCGCGGAATCGCTGCAGCATGCGCGGCGTGAGCCTATACATCGCCGCCGCTCGCCTGCCTCAGCCAGCCATTCGCAAACCGCACGTACTGCGGGTTGATCTCAATCCCCAGAAAGGTGAGGCCCAGGGACTGGGCGACGACGCACTCCGAACCGGAGCCCGCGAAGGGAATGAGGACGCTGCCGCCGGCGCCGTTGACGCGCGACCGGATGAGCCGCCTGGTCAGGTCCTGCGGCTTCTGCGTGGGGTGTTTGAGCGTGTTGTGCGCGCGATGCTCCGCCAGCCTGGCGGGCGGGAGAACGGCGTCATCGCAGTCCCGACACATGAACCACCGTTCATTTGCCCCCGCGCCGCCCGCCAGGGCGGGCACGCGGATCACATCACGGGGCAGCGCGCCCAGCGGATGGGCATCGTACACCGTGGGGCGGCCCACGCGGGCATAGCGTGACGGCGTCTCACGCCGGGACTTGCCCGCCGCGCCCCGCAGGAAGGAGCGGGTATACGGCTCACGAATCTGGTCGACCTGCAGGGCCGGCCTGGGTTCGTCCTCACGCCACAGGCACAGGATCGACTCATGGGACCTCTGCCAGAACCGGGATGACGCGACGGTCTTGTTTGTGTAGTGCCACTGAAGCCACCGCTGCTGTTCAAGGGGGTATGTGGCGGCGACGCGGGCCAGAATCTCCGGGAAGCCGTACACGTACAGCAGCCCGCCGGGGGCCAGCCTGCGCCTGCACTCGGAAACCCACTCCTGCGTCCATGCGACGTAGTCATCCGGCGGCAGTGAATCATGACCCGCGCCGAAATCCTTGCCGATGTTGTACGGCGGATCGGCGATGATGACGTCGAATGTCTGAGTCGGGTTCAGGCCGCGCAGGATTTCGATGACGTCGCCCGGAACGATACCGGTTTGATGCTCCGCGGGGGCGCGC
>JAAXGS010000137.1:26020-26839 GCA_012271225.1 Dehalococcoidia bacterium
GTTAGTGTAGCACTAGGCGGCGGCGCCCAACTCCCGCGGACGGTACTGCAGGGCTTCACTGAGGTGCCGTGAGGTGATCTGGGAGTCCCCGGTGAGGTCCGCAATCGTCCGCGCCAGTTTCAGGATGCGGTGGAAGCCGCGCGCGCTCAGGTGCAGCTGCTGCATGGCCGCCCGCAGCAGGCCGTGTGACGCATCGTCAAGCGCGCAGAACTCCCGCACCTCCACCGGGCCCATGTCCGCGTTGGTCAGGACGCCGCCGGAGGCGCTGAACCGCGCGCGCTGTCTCAGGCGGGCCTCTTCGACCCGATTCCGCACCGCGGCGGACGTCTCGCCCGTGTGCTCATTCGTCAGCTTCTCGTAGTCCACGCGGGGCACGTCCACGAAGATATCGATACGGTCCAGCAGGGGCCCGCTGATGCGCCGCTGATACCGATCAATGGTGGTTGGCGTGCATGAGCATGACTTGACCATGTCTCCGTAGAATCCGCACGGGCAGGGGTTCATTGCGCCGATGAGCATGAAATTGGCGGGGAAGGTGATGGAGCCCTGCGCGCGGCTGATGGTGACGCCCTTGTCCTCAAGGGGCTGCCGCAGGACCTCCAGGATGTGATGGCCGAACTCCGGCATTTCATCCAGAAACAGGACGCCGCGATGGGACAGGGTGATCTCCCCCGGCCGCGGCCAGTGGCCGCCGCCCACCAGCCCCGCATTGGACACCGTGTAGTGCGGGGCGCGGAAGGGGCGCGTGGCGATGAGCGGCCTCTCCGGCGGCAGCAGGCCGGCGACGCTGTAGATCTTGGTGACGTCCAGAGCCTCCTC
>JAAXGS010000138.1 GCA_012271225.1 Dehalococcoidia bacterium
AGGCCGAGAACGCCCAGAGGCGTTGATATTTGTCTATAGGCGTAGGCCCTGACCGGCATCGGCAACCCTCCTTCTGGCGCGCGCGCGCCCTCGTGGAACGAATCGCAGAATCGCCAGGGCCAGGAGGCCCCCAACGATTGACAGCCATGAGAACGGCCTGTCCGGCGGCGCCTGTTTGTCCGGCCCGTACAGGGCGCGCCCGTACCAGTGCGCGACGGCATAGAGAGCCGGCTCCGCGCCCGGCGCCGCCACCGCCAGACGGCGGATATACTCCTCCGGCGTTTCATCCGGCCGCGCGCCAACCCCGGCCAGCCTGCCAAGCCGCACGGTCTGCGCGTAGGCCTGGGCGGCTGCGCGCGGCCGGGCCAACGCCTGCCGCCAGAGCAGGAACAGTGCCACGACGAGAATCACCGCGGCAACGCCGCCGGCATACGGCCCAATATTCGTCAGCGCAATGGACGGGAGCGCGCCGCCGACGCCCTCCTCCTGAAACTCCTCCTCAAAAACGATCTCTTCATCGCCCACCTGCAGGAGCTCCGCGTCCTCAAATATAAAGCCGGACAAGTCTCCGCCCGGATTGGCTGAAATGCCAAGATCGGCGAAGGACGATTCGGCATCCACCGGGCCGCCCGGGACGCCCGCGTCAACATTTGGAGTCGGCTCAAACGGAATCCATCCATAGCCGGGGAAGTACGCCTCCGACCACGCGTGCAGGTCCGACTCAAGCACGACGAACGCGCCGAGTTCCTCGTCATATTCGCCGGGCAGATACCCGACGGCCAGCCGCGCCGGGACGCCAACGGAACGGAGGAGGACGGTCATCGCGGAGCCGAAATACTCGCTGTAGCCCGCCCGCTCGCCAAACAGGAAGTGCGAGAGGCCATCGACGCCGGGCGGCGGCGCGCTGATGTCCTGCGAGTACTCAAGCGTGCGCAGAAACTCGCGTATGGCGATGGCCTTTGCGTACGGCGTCTCGGCGTTATTCGTGACGGACTGCGCAAGCAGCGTGATCCGGAACGGAATGTCCTCCGGCAGGGCGAGATGGGTCTCTGTCAGCCAGTCGTCGTACACCGGCTCCACCGCGTTCAGCTGCTCGACGGTCACATTTGGAACATAGGCCTGCACTGTGTAGCGCTGATTCGGCTGCAGCACGCCCTGGCTTTCAAGCTTGACCAGCCGATGCCCCTCATCCACGGCCAGGTTGTTATACCGCGCCTCCACGGGGAGCGTTGTGCGCAGCGGCGTGGCGGCGGTGAACACGGTGCCGGACGGCGCTTTCAGTTCAAACGTCACGTTGCGGATGCACTCCGGGCAGTCCGCGTAGCTCTCACCGGCAAGGTCCTCCAGGCCGCGCCGCTCATCACGGACAAGGGGGCCGGTGCTCCACCCCCAGCCCCCATAGCGGTCATACGTCCTGGCCCGCCAGTACAGCCGCTCATCACTCTCCACGTGCATCAGCACATTGTTGGGGAGTGAGATGTTTCCCCGGAAGGGGAGCTCATCCGTGAAGCCGAACAGCCCCATGGACCTGCGGCTGGGGAGTGAGGCAAAGATGCGGGTGAACGTGCCCTCCGCCTCCCCCACCGGCGCTCGAAGCTCCGCCCAGAACGACCGGATGAACTGTGGGCCTGATCCAAGAGAGGGCGTGAACGCAGTCAGGAGGAACACGATCAACGCGAACCAGAGGCCGGCGTGCATGATGTGCGCGGACAGCCACCGTCCCTGCGCGGCGGCCGCGTCCCGCCATTCCCGTCGTCTCTCAAGATGGACAAGGCGCACGATGAGCAGCGCGGCGGCAAACAGAAACGCCATGAACCATGGGAGGGAGCTCGGCGGCAGATAGGTCAGGTTTGTGATGATGGCAAAGCCGGCCGGCAGGGTTGCCCAGACGGTCCGCAGGGTGAGCGTCAACCAGACCGTGGCGTAGCTGACCGCCCAGGCGGCAAACAGCAGCAGAAACACAAACGTGAGTCTGTCCGTGCTCGCCCCCCCTTCCAGCAGCGCCTGCGTCCACAACGTCATCCGGTAGATTGAACTCAGCCAGCTGCCCTCGATGCTCGCGGCGACGACGATGGTCTGCGTTTGCGCGAAAACCTGCGTCACGGCGATCACAAAGGCGGCGGCATGCTGCGCGACGTGGTTCCACCGGTGCCGCGCGTTGATGAGGCCGAGCGCGGCGCCCACGGCGACCGCGAAGGGCAGGCCCGGCAGCTCCGGCACCCAGTGAGCGTTCTCAAGCGACCAGGCGACAATCGCCGAGACAAGCACGGCAAGAGCCACCGTCAGCCAGCCGACCTCCGGGTAGTCCCGAATGCGCCGCGCGGCGCGGACAAGCCAGTCCGGCGCGTCGAAACCCGGAAACGGAGCCGCCCTGCCCGTCACGGCGCTCATGCGCCCCACCTCTCCGGGCGGGTGAACCCGCGTCGATTGCCGGGGTCGGCAGCGCTCGGGCCAAGAGCGCTGAAGCTCAATGCTCGTCCAAGGTCGTCACCGTGCCGGACGATGTACGCCGCGATCCCCATTGAGTAGAGCTGCGCAAGCTCGGCGGAATAGTCCGCAGGGGCGCCGAAACTCATCGGCTCAAGCAGGATGACTGCGCCGGGCGAGTTTCGTTCTCGCAGAAACGCCGCGGCCGTCAGCGCTTCCTCAACAGACGGCGTAATGGCGATGACGCCCATGCGGCGGCTGAGACGCGATTCCTGAACGGCCAGCAGTTCACCCAGCGGCATGCGGCCCTCCGCGCGGCACAGCGCAAGCGCCTCCAGAATGCGCCACAGGTGCCTGTCGCCCGTGCCGCCAAGAATGGTGTATTCCGTCTGTCCGACGGCGGAGAACCCGATGCCGTTATCAAAGTCAAGGAGGTAGCGCGCGATGGAGGCGGCGACTGTGACGGCCGCCTCCTCAGTACCGTCCTGTCCCCGGCCAACATGCGCGTCCCGGTTGAGGTCCAGTAGGATCATGAGATCGGTCTGGACCTCCGTCTCAAACTCCTTGACCATGAGCCGGTTCAGTTTGGCGCTGCTCTTCCAGTGGATGCGGTTCAGACTGTCGCCAACGGTATAGCGCCGCACGGAAACCACGTTCGGCGTGAATTGGGTTGTGGCGCGGTAATCGGGCGCGTCGCCCGTCTCCTCCGCGCTTGAGATCACAAAGTCGGTGAGCGGGACGGGCGCGGGATAAATGACGAGCTCATGCGTCTTGCCCACGACGGCGCTCGTCCTGAAGAGTCCCAGGGGGTCCGCCGCCGTGAGCCGCAGGGGGCCCCATTGAAAGCGTCCGCGGGACTGCGCCCGCGCGCCAAGCTTCGTCCAGTTCCTGATGCCCCGCGTCGGGACGCCCATGACCTCAGACGGGAGGCCGGGGATATCGCCGATGTCCTCCACATGGAGCCATGGCCGCGGCAGCAGCGATGTGTTCTGCAGCCAAACTGTCTGCTCCACACGTTCCCCCACCTGCGCAAGGGCGGGCTGATCCTCCGCGCCCGCCGTAATGCCGCGCATGCTCAACTTTGTCCACAGCCAGGACAGGCAAATCGCGGCAAGGGTGACGCTCAACAGGTTCGACATGACGTAGAAGCCCGACCCCAGGGTCAGGAACAACGCGATGAGGATGAGCGCGCCGAGGTAGACGCGGCGGCTGCGCACGCCGAAACCCTTAGCTTCGCAGCCACCCGCGGGGCACGGCGCCCGGCACAGGCACTCGCTCAAGCACCTGGGACAACACGTTGGCGATTGAGACGCCCTGCATCCGCGCGTTGGGGTTCAGGATGATGCGGTGGCCAAGAACGGGGTCCACCAGGTTCTTCACATCGTCCGGCAGCACGTAGTCGCGGCCGTCCATAACGGCCCGCGCCTGCCCGCCGCGGAACAGCGTCATCGCGCCGCGCGGAGACGCGCCAACGTAGACCGCGCTGTGCTCCCGCGTCGCATCGACAATGTCCACGATGTACCGCTTGATCAGATCATCCACATACACATGGCGCACGGTCTGCTGAAGATCGAGCGTCTCCTCCGGCGATGAGATGGGCTCTATCGAGTCGACAGGATGCGAGATCTGCGTCCGGTCCATGATCTCCATCTCGGCATCCAGAGCGGGATACCCCAGGGAGAGGCGCAGGAAGAAGCGGTCCCGCTGGGCCTCCGGCAGCAGAAACGTCCCCTCATGCTCAAGCGGGTTCTGTGTGGCAATGACGCAGAACGGGCGCGGCAGCGGATGCGTCACGCCGTCCACCGTCACCTGCCCCTCCTCCATCGCCTCAAGCAGCGCGGACTGCGTCTTTGGCGTTCCGCGGTTGATCTCATCCGCCAGGAGCAGGTGCGCAAGGACCGGGCCCGCCCGGAACTCAAACTCGCCNNCGTTTGAAGGACGCGCCCAGAGAAACGGCCACGCTGCGCGCCAGCATGGTTTTGCCCACGCCGGGCACGTCCTCTATCAGAAAGTGGCCGCCGCCAAGGATCGCGACCATCGCAAGCTCTGCGGCCGCCCGCTTGCCCACAATGACCCGCTCAACGTTCTCCAGTGTCCTGTCAACGATTTCACGCGCACGGTCAACGGTGGCTACCACGTTTTCACTCCGCCCGATTCGCTGCCCTTAGCCTAGTATATGGATGCAGGCTGCCCGATTGCCTGCGACTTGCACGGTCAAATGACAATACCACAGAGAGGCGATGGTCACTCACGGATCACAGCCGCCCCCGCCAGGCGCGGCCTGCTGCATCATTGCGGGCGGTGACATCGCCGTCGGGCCTCGCGTCCGATCGATTCTTGACGCAAGCTCTCTGATCATCGCCGCAGATCGGGGCATCTCTACGTGCCTCGCGCTCGGCGTCACGCCAACGCTCTGCATCGGCGATTTTGATTCCGCGCCGGATGAGGATGTGGCAGCGGCGCGTGCGCGCGGCTGGGACGTCCGCGCGTATCCGGCGGAAAAGGCAGCCACTGACGGCGAATTGGCCCTTGTGGAAGCGGCGGCGCGCGGCGCGCGGAAGATCACGGTGTTGGGCGCGTTGACGGGGCCGGATCGCCTTGACCACGGCGTGGCCAATCTCCTTATGGCGGCCCGGCCGGCCCTCAGCGGAATCGAGGTTCGTCTTGTCGATGAGGCGCGCGAGGCGCTTGTCATCCACGCGGGAAACTCCGCGGCCGTCACCGGGGAGCGCGGCGACTATGTCACGCTGCTGCCGCTCACAGAGCCGGACGCAGTGATCACGACGTGGGGCCTCAAATATGATCTGCTGGGAATCGCTCTGGAGTACGGCTCTACGCGGGGCGTCAGCAATGAGCTCGCGTGGCCCAGGGCGGACATCTCCGTGGCGCGGGGGCGGCTGCTTGTGCTGCATGAACGGCGGGGCGGCGTCCAGCCCGGGCGCAGTTCCTGATCGCGCTCCCGCCTCACTCCGTCCAGGGGAGCAGGCGAATCCGCGCCTCGTCAATTCGCACGCGCACGACGTCTCCGGGAGCGGGGCGGCCTTCGCCGTGCCGCGCATGCGCGCGCGCATACAGCCGCTCACCCCTGACATCCAGCGCAAGGTCATAGCCCCCGCCCTGCAGCGTTGCCTCAAGCACTGTTGCTTCAATCACCGTGGCGGCAGCCGCATCAGGCTCAGGCGGTCCCAGGCTCACGGCCTCCGGCGGGATCAGCGCCGTGCACTCTGAAAGACGGCTGAGCATATCGTCGACGGGCGCATTCACGCGCCACGACCCGAACACGCTCCGCGCCTCAAGGACGCCGTCCACAACGTGGCGCAGCGCGCACGGAAACAGGTTGGCATGCCCCAGAAAGCGCGCGACAAAGGGCGTGGCTGGATTGAGATACACGTCCTCAGGCCGGCCGTACTGGACGGCGCGGCCCTGGTCCAGCACAAGAACGGTGTTTGCCACGGCGAACGCCTCATCGTGGTCGTGCGTCACGTAGACAAGGGTCACGCCCTCATGGTCACGGATGCGCCGAATCTCCCGCTCAAGCTCCGCCCGCAGGTGGCGGTCCAGCGCGCCGAGCGGCTCATCCAGCATCAGCAGGCGGGGGCGCGGCGCGAGCGAGCGGGCCAGAGCGACGCGCTGCTGCTCACCGCCGGACAGGGTGTCGACGGGGCGATGGGCAAGGCCGTCGATTCTCATCAGGCGCAGCATCTCATCCACGCGGGCGCGCGCGTCCTGCCTCGGCCATCTCTGGCTGCGCAGCCCGAATTCGATGTTGTCCCGGACGTTGAGATGCGGGAACAGGGCGAGGTCCTGATGCATCAGCCCGAATCTCCGGCGGTGCGGCATCACGCCGTTGAGAGGCGCGCCATCCGCCGATATTTCCCCGCGGTCCGGCGTCTCAAGGCCGGCGATAAGGCGCAAAAGGGTGCTCTTGCCGCATCCGCTCGGCCCAAGCACCGCCAGGGATTCACCCGCCTGCAGATCAAAATCGGCGTCGGTCAGGTCCAGCGTCCACCCGCCGTCATAGACCTTCGAGAGTCCGCGAACGCTCAGGACGGGCGGCACGCTAGAACTCCCCCCATCCCCGATACCGCGCCCGCTCGATCAGGAAGAATCCCGCGCCGGCAACGATCATCAACACCGTGCTCATCGCCAGCGCGCTGGCCAGGTTGGCCGCGCCCGGCCGTGTCAGGTAACCGAGTATCGCGACGGGCATTGTCGTGTATTCGGGGCGGTTCAGGAGAAGGGTCGCGCCGAACTCGCCAAGCGAGACGGCGAAGGCAAAGACCGCCCCCACCAGGATGGCGCGGGACAGAATGGGCAGGTCGATGCGCGTGACCACCCTCACGGGGCTTGCGCCAAGCACGGACGCCGCCTCACGCAGGTGTGGGCGCATTGCGCGCAGCGTCGAGAGGACGACGCGAATCACAAACGGATAGGCGATGAGGGTATGCGCCAGCACAATCGGCACAAGCGTTGTTCTGACGTCAAACGTGCCAACCCGCAGGCTGAGCAGATAGCCCAGGCCAAGCGTGACTGCGGAGACGCCAAGCGGCAGCATATAGAGCGCATCCAGCGGATTGCGCCACCAGGCCCGCGGGTTCCGCAGGCCGTACGCCGCCAGCACTCCCAGCGGCACAGCAAGCAGAACCGTCGCAACGGCGAATCCAAGCGAGTTCCGTATGGCCGCAACGGGAGAGATGTAGAAGTACTCATTGCGGGCGTTGGAGAAAATCGCCTCATAGCCGTCAAGCCCGAACCCGCCCGGTATGCCGAATGACCGCAGGAGAAGGGCAAGCAGCGGCGAGAGCACAAGCACCACGGCCGCCACCGCGCCGAGGCGAAGCGTGTAATCGGCAGGGGTGGACGCGCGCGCAGGGGCAGCGGCCCGGGCGCGCAGCCGAATGCGGTTGACGGCGGCATCCTGCAGGCGCACGTAGACCCACAACATCCCCAGGGTTGCCACAAGCTGCGTCAGGGCCAGGGCCGCCGCCGTTTGAGGCCGGAACAGCCTGGTCATCAGGGTGTAGATTTCAACCTCCAGCGTGGCGTGCTCCGGAGCGCCCAGGATGAGGATGATGCCAAAGCTTGTGAAAGTGAACATGAAGACCAGGGCGGCGGCGGCGGCAATCGCGGGCGCCAGCAGGGGCGCCGTCACGGTGAGGAAGACCCTGCGCGGAGACGCGGAGAGCAGGGCCGCCGCCTCATTCACCGCCGGATCCAGGTTGGCCCAGAACGTGGAGATGAGCCGCACGACAATCGCGTATTCATAGACGACGTGCGCGATCAGGATGATGGCAAAGGTGTTGAGCAGTTGAACGGGAGGCTGTCCGAAGCCAAAAACGTTGATCAGCGCGGTGTTGACAACGCCGCTGGGCCCCAGCAGGGACAGCAGACCGAGGGCGATGACGATCGGCGGAAGGATGAACGGAATGGTGATGGCGGCAAGCAGAATCCCTCGCCCTGCGAAACGATGACGCGCAAAGACATACGCGGACGGCAGCCCAAACAGAAGCGCCAGGATCGTTGAGAGCGCCGCCTGCCACACGGTGAAAAGAAACCGTCCACGCAGATACGGATCGCCGGCCGCCTCCACAAACGGGGTTAGCAGGCCCTCGCCGCCCCAGCCCAGGCCCACGCGCACCGTGTTGGCGAACGGCCACGCGAACGCGACGGCCAGGAACATCAGGGGCAGAACAACGCGGCCCCGACGCAGGGCAATCACGCCGTATCCCCTGCCCGCTAGCCCCTCACGAGGGCCGTCCATTCATCAATCCACCGCTCACGGTTCTCGGCGATCTCATCCGGAGAGATGGAGGCGGGCCGGGCGGGGACGGGAGCGAATTGGAACACCTCCGGCAGCGCCGCGTCCGCGTTCGCCGGGTAAACCCACATCATCGTCGGAAAGTCCTCCTGAAAACGGCGGCTCATGACGAAATCGACAAATCGTTCCGCCAACTCCACGTTGCGCGCCCCCTCAAGGATGCCGATGCCCTCGATCTGAAGAAACGCCGCGCCATCGCCCAAAACGCTCGCCGTTGGCGGTGTCGTGTGAGTCCCCTCCGAATAAAAGACCTCCGCCGCCGGGCTTGTCGTGTAGCTGACAACAACGGGGCGATCCCCCCCGTACAGTGAGAACGCGGTGTAGTACGCATCCGTCCAGCCGTCCGTGATGAGGACGTCATTCTCCAGCAGGTCTGTCCAATAATCGCGCCATGTGTAGCCGCCCGTTTCGCCGAAGGTCGCGACGGTCGCAAGCAGGAAAGCCAGCCCCGGCGAAGACGTTGCGGGGTTCTGCACTACGGCCAGCCCCCGGTAGCGCGGGTCAGCAAGGGCGCGCAGGTCCGACGGCGGCGGCATGCCGTTTTCATTCAACCGGGCGATGTCATAGTTCAGCGCCACGAAACCGTAGTCGACGGGCATCACATGATTCGATGGGTCCAGCCGGTACTGCTCCGGCACCCTGTCCAGCAGCGGCGACCGGTACACGCGGAAGATGTCCTCATCCAGCGCGCGGCCAAGGAAGGTGTTATCGACGCCATAGAGCAGGTCCGCCGTTGGCGCGTCCCTGGTCAGAATCGCCCGTGTCAGGGCCTCCCCCGCGTCACCGGACCGAAGAATCGTCACCGTCGCATCGTGTTCGGCTTCGAACTCGGCGATGACATCCGCTCCAATGTTGAAGCTGTCATGGGAGGCCACGATGATCTCTCGCGGCGCGTCCGGGTCCATGGAGGAATCACAGGCAGCGGCAAGCAGTGTGATGATCAGGATGACAAGGCAGGCCGCCGCGCGTCGGGGAAATCGGCCGGACGCGCCCCGCGCTGCGCCGCCCCACGATTTCCGCGCCTCTTTCATATCGGCTCCCCCACGGGTCTCTGAGGCAGGAGCCGGGAACCGGTTCAGGAAGCGCGCATCCGGGCGGCGCCCGGAAAGTGAAAAGCGCCCCTGACATGTCAGCGGCGCTCATGCGAACGGGAAACGGTGACCCGTTTCCGCAGCCTCTTCCCTCCGCTGGCATTACCCAGCTCAGGTTCCGACGGTCGCCCCGATGGTGCAGTCGGGGCCTCTCAGCCGGGCTTTCCCCAGCTCCCGCAAGACCCGTATTCAATTGTCGATCCGCGCACAGTATACGCAGAGGACGGGCCGTTGTCCATTGGCGGATTGCCCCTCGCACGGAGCAGCGC
>JAAXGS010000006.1:0-2448 GCA_012271225.1 Dehalococcoidia bacterium
GCGGCAAGACGACCCTGCTGCGCCTCGTGGCCGGGCTTGAAACGCCGGACACTGGGTCAATTGAGCTTGACGGCCACACGGTGACGTCACGCCATGCGTCCGTTCCCCCGGAGCGGCGCGACATCGGTTTCGTCTTTCAGGACTACGCCCTGTTCCCGCATATGACAGTCGCAAACAACATCGGCTACGGCCTGCCCGGAAACAGCGGGCATAGGGGCCGCCGCGTCACGGAGATGTTGGAGCTTGTCGGGCTTTCAGAGTTGCGCGACCGGCGTCCGCATGATCTCTCCGGCGGGGAGAGGCAGCGGGTCGCTCTGGCGCGCGCGTTGGCGCCGGCGCCCAAACTGCTCCTGATGGATGAGCCGTTCTCCAATCTTGATCCGAACCTGAGCGCGCGGCTGCGGCAGGAGGTCAGGGACATCCTGCGCCACGCCGGCATGACCGTGGTCTTTGTCACGCACGACCAGGAGGCGGCCCTCTCACTGGGAGATGTCGTCGCCGTCATGGACAGCGGATCCATTCGGCAGACCGGCGCGCCGGACGCGGTCTTTCATCGCCCCGCCAGCCGCTTTGTCGCAGGCTTTCTTGGCGAGGCGGATTTCATCCCGGTCGAAGCAACACAGGGCGAGGAGCGGGTGACGACTGAGCTGGGCGAGGCGGAGACCGTTGGCGCGCCCGTCTCCGGCGACCCGCGCGGCTTTGATCTCATGGTGAGGCCGGAGGATGTCTCCATCCATCCGGCCGTCAACGGACCCGGACGGGTGATCGGGCGCGTCTTCACCGGCCCCTTCTATTCCTACACGGTTGAGCTGGCATCCGGTAGAGCATGCCGCGCGCTTGCCACCCACGCGAATGCCATTGACGTGGGCGCGCGCGTGGACATCAGCATCACTGCCGGTCATCCGCTGCCGGTCTTTCCCCGGGAATCAAGCCCACAGGAGCGGCCGGAGGGATAGCGGGCGCCCGAGGTTGCCCGGTGACCGCGCGGCCACTATAATCTGCTCACACGGCAGGATGGTGCTGCATAAGTGGAGGCACGCGGATGCCCATCTTTGAGTACGGTTGCAAGACCTGCGGCAACGGTTTTGACAAATTCGTGCGCGGCTACAGCACGCCCATCGGCGTGGTCTGTCCGTCGTGCGACGGCGTGGACGTTGAGCGCAAGGTGTCCGCCGTCGGTGTCACGGGCGTCTGGCAGAGCAAGGTTCCCGATTTCACGCTGCCAAAACCGACGCCGGTTCGCCCGGATGATCCGTTCCGCTGCGCCACCTGAGAATCGGCGCGCGCCCGTTCGCGCATAACGCGCGGGCGGCGGGGCGGTCACATGCCAGTCTTTGAGTACGAATGCCGCGCGTGTCACTCCTCCTTTGAGAGGCTGACGCGCCGCATTGGCGAGGACGCGACCGGCATCGTCTGCCCAACGTGCGGCTCAGACGACGTGCACAAGGTCATCTCCCTGTTCGGCGTCACGGGGGCGGAGCCGCGCGGCGGCCCATCGTTTGGCGGCGGAACGCACACGCATAACGGCATCACTTGATCCACTTGACGCTGAATGCGTGATGCCCGTTGCGGGCATGTGGGCAGCACTGTAAGGGCAGCGGCCCGCGGTGCGCGTTGCCCCGCTCACCCTGCGATTAGCGATACTCCTGAGCGCGGCGGCTGGACGGCGGGCGGTTCATGAAGTCCGTGATGGCGGCGTGAGTGCGTGGCCCCGCGGCAATGACGCCATCGATGAGCGTGTCCCGACGGTTGAATGACATGGGGCGTCCGTTCGCGTCCGTCACAACGCCCCCCGCCGCCTCGACAAGCAGCGCGCCCGCTGCCACGTCCCATTCATTCTTCGGCTCCAGGCTGATCACGGCGTCCCCCTTCCCCGCGGCCACAAGCGCCATCTTGTAGGCAATGGAGCCAATGGTTTGCACCCTGAAGGGCGCGCCGCGAAATCGGTTCCATATTCCCCATCTGATCTCGCTGCGAGAGCCCAGAATCAAAACGCCGTCGAGGGATTCGTGGTCCGTCACGTTCGCCGCGCCGCCGTTCAGGACAACCGCCCCGCCCCGTTCCGCCAGCCAGGTCTCATCGGTCCACGGATTGAGTATCCCCGCCGCGGTTATTGCGCCCTTGCTGGCCAGCGCGACGGACACGCACCACTCCGGCCGTCCGGCCAGGAAACCCCGCGTGCCGTCGATTGGATCAACAACCCACACGCGATCCATGCCGAGCCGGCGCCCATCGTCGACGGTCTCCTCTGACAGCCATCCCTCTCCGGGGCGGACCAGCGCCTCATGCAGTAGATCGTCGAGGGCATGGTCCGCTTCCGTCACCGGGCCGTCCCAGCCCTTGTGGTGAACGGAGACCGAGTTCGGCGAGAATGTGGCGGCCAGTTCCTCCGCCCTCTTCAGGGCGCTGGCAATGCGTTCAAGATCGCCGGCGGAGTCAGCAGTCATA
>JAAXGS010000006.1:2610-5168 GCA_012271225.1 Dehalococcoidia bacterium
ATGACGCTGTCCGGGGCGTCTCTCAGGACGCGATTGCGCTGCGCTTGTTGTTGAGATAATCGACCAGGACGTATTGCCCCAGCTTGTCCGGCTGCGTAAAGAAGGCGCGGCCGCGGTTCAGCCGCGTCATCTGCCGCACAAAGTTGACCAGGTAGTACGCCATCTCCAGCATGAAGACGTTGATGACAATGCCCTCCTGCGTGCAGCGCTTGACCTCCCGCAGCGTGATATCAATCGTGCGGGGGCTGGGCGGATAGGTGAAATACGGCGCGCCGCCCTCGAGGTGCGCGGTCGGCTCGCCGTCCGTCACCATGATGACCTGCCGCGTGCTTGAGCGGTGTTTGCCGAGAAGCTGCCGGGAGATCATCAGGGCGTGCTGCATGTTGGTGCCGGGTGAATAGCCGCCCCACTGGGCCTTGACCAGATCATCACCCTTCAGTTCCCACGCATAGTCCGCGAACCCGACCACATAGAGGTTGTCGCGCGGAAACTGCATTTTGATGAGCGTGTGGAGCGCCAGGGCCATCCTCTTGGCGGCGTCAAAGCTGCCGCTGATGGCCATTGAGCGGCTCTGATCAAGCAGGATGACGGTGCTGGCCTGCGTCAGTGATTCCTCCCGATAGATCTCAAAGTTGTCCGGATCAAGGCGCAGCGGCGCGCCGGGCCCGTGCCGCAGGACGGCGTTCTTGACCGTTCTGGTCATGTGGACGTCAAAGTGGTCGCCAAACTCATAGAGCTTGGTGTTCTCCTCATCCTTTTCACCAAAGAGGCCGTTCTTGTGCATGTCATGGGCGCCGATGTCCGCGCTGCGCAGTCTGGAGAAGATGTCCTTGAGCGCCTTCTCGCCAATCTTGCGGATACCGCGCGGCGTCAGTTCAAGCTTGTCCCCGTTCGCGCGGATGTAGCCGGCCCCTTCCAGCTCTTGCTGTAGTCTGCGGAGCCAATCGAGGTCTCTCGCGGCATCCTCTCCAATGAGGTTCTCCACCTGATCACGGTCGATGGCGTCAAGCTCTCCACGCCGCTCGGCGGCGCGCAGGGAGGCCTCAAGCTCATCGATCTGCTGCAGCTGATCCATCAGCCGCATGGCCTCCTGCATGGAGAGTGACTCATCTCCGGCGAACGGGTAGTTCTGCCGCATCTCCTGCATCGGCATCAGGCTGTCCATCAGGGACCCGAGTTGCGCCATCTCCTGCAGCAGTTCGGGATCGTTCAGCGCCGCCTCCATGGATTCCTGCAGCTCCTGCCGCAGATCGTCCGGCAGGCTGTCCATCAGGGATTGGTGCTGGGACATCTGCTCCATCAGGCGCTCTAGCAGTTCTTCGATATTGCGCGGCGGGTTATCCCCAAACATGCCGCCCCACTGCTGCATGAACTGCTCAAAGTTGGGCGTTTTGCCCTGGGCGTAGTCGCGCAGCATCTCATTGAGATCGCGCAGCATCTGCTTTGAGGCCTCCATTTGCTCGGGCGTGATGTTGCGCATCTGCTGCATCATGTTCTGCGTATAGGATTGCGTGGCCTGTTGCCGCAGGGAGTCCAGCAGTTCCTGAAACTTCTCCCGCGCGTCTTCATCCATGAACTCATACTCGCTGAGTTCCTTGATTGCCCCGCCCGGATCATTTGGCAGAGAGTCCATGAAGTCCATCTTGCGCTGGGCCATGTTCTGCAGCACCTGCGCCGCGGAGCGGTCCAACCCCTCGCCGCGGCGGGAGCGCTGTCCGCCGTCCGCTGCGGATTGCCCCTGCTCATTGCCGCCGGACTCCTGCCCGGAGTCTCCGCTGCTCTGTTGTTGATCCTGTGATCCGCGCTGCAGTTCCCGCTCAAGCTGTTCCAGGAACTGCGCGAGCTCCTGCTCTGCCTCCTGACGGCCCGATGCCGCGCCGGCGTCATCTCCGTCGGATTGCGGCGTCTGTCCGCGCTGCGCGCCCGCGGGGGATTCCCCGCCGTCCTGATCGGATTCCGGGGAGGAGTCCAGCGTCTCCTGCGCGTCCTGAATCCGCTGCGAGAGGGTATCGCGCTCCATGTCCCGTATTTCCTGCAGCTTCTCCCGAATGCCGTCCATGACAGAGTTCAGGTCGTAGCGGTCAAGGTAGTCCTGGCGCTGTCCTCGCAGGCGCTCCATCATCTGCCGGAGGCCGTTGATGTCCTGGCCGTCCTGCATGGGGAAGCCGCGGGTCATCATGCGCCGCAGCGCGCGTTGAATGTCTCCATGAGTTGCGAGGTCATCGGAGATGGCCTCCATCAGGTCCTCTGCGTGCGCGCCGAAAGGCTCCTGTGTGTTGTCCCATCGGCCGTATCGGAAAATCGGCATTGGAGCCACCCTTCAGAGGCCGAAACGCGCCGCCCGGCGCCGGCCTCCTCTTTCCTGAAAGCGCTTTTGTCCATCATAATGCCATGCTTTAAGGGCGGCAACGATAGCGCGCGGCCACGGTTTGGGCAGGAGCCGATGAGGTGCTATACTGGGGCGTCCCGGTGACTCTGGCGAGGCGGACCCACCCGTTCCCATCCCGAACACGGAAGTGAAACGTTTCAGCGCCGACGATACTGCACTCGCAAGGGTG
>JAAXGS010000139.1 GCA_012271225.1 Dehalococcoidia bacterium
CTATTATTGCTAGGCTCATCCACGGGGGGCGGGGCGCATGCCGCAGCAAGGAGCGCAAGCATGGCCGCCAACCCGATGAGGAGCATTACCCACCTGCTCGTCGTCTTCATCATCTCACCCTCCTCCCCACATCCCCGCGTCGAGGCGTGACTGAATGATCACGGCCGCGCTCCCGTGCGCGCCAACTCCAGTATATGGATGGTGTCGGGATGCGGGGGCCGGACTTGCGCGAGAGCCAAAAGAGGGAGCGCCCTCGCCCGTACGGGCGAGGGCGCTCCCTCTTGCTTCCTGTCTCGACCGCTTCCGTGTCTGACGTTTGCTGTGGTGGACGCGCTACTCCGCGAGCCACAGGTGGTCAAAGCGGTTCTGCGGGCCGTAGAAGGCGAGGTAATTGAGGCCCGGCATGAATCCCCTGACCTTGACGCTGAGCGCAGGCACGTAGGAACTGTGCGAGACCACAACCTTGCCCACGTCCCTCAGCGCAAGCTCCATGGCGTCCCACGCCAACTGCTTCCGCTGCTCCGCATCAACCGTCCGGCTCATCTCATTCACCAGGGTGTCAAACTCGGTGCTGCTGTACCGGTTGTAGTTCCGGTCTGAGCCCGTGTAGAAGTGCTCATACAGCGTGATGTCCGGATCAAGGCCGGCGATCCAGAAGCTGTGGACGCCAACGTCAAAGTTCCCCTCTGACCAGTTGGTGTACGCGAGGGCGGACTCCTGAATGTCCGGCTCCACGTTGACGCCGATGGCGGTGAGGTCCTCAATGAACGCCGGGGCGTCAACCTCAATCGGCTGCCAGATGGCCAGCGTGAGATCCAGGCTGGGGCCGCCCGTCACCGGATCGACGTAGCCGGCATCGACGAGGATCTGCCGCGCCCGCTCCTTGTCCTCTTCAGGCGTGGAGGTGCCGATGACGTCACCGAAGCCGGGGATCTGCGCGCAGCGCTCGGCCGGCATCGCCCACGGGGACGTCGGATAGAATCCGCAGCCCGTCGGGAGCACGTACCAGTCGTTGCGCACCGTCGTGATGTACTTCTGATTGTCGATGGCCAGCGCGAAGGCTGTGTTCACGGCCGGATCGCTCCACGGCTCCCGGTTCTTGTTCAGGAACATGGCCGGGCTGAAGGATGAGGCGACGACGCGCGGCCAGAAGCTGCAGGTCTCTCGATCACACTCACGGAGGAGCGTGTCCGCCGCCGCGCCCGTGTAGCCGGCCGCGTTGCCGATGTCGAGCCGTCCGGCGCGCAACGCCGTTGGGATAGCCGTCGTGCCCAGCAACTGCATCTGAATGCCGTCAAGGTACGGGAACGGCGCATCCCAGTAATCGTCCCGGCGCTCAAAGATGTACTGCTCGCCGGCGTCCCACCGGGCAATGGTGAACGGGCCGCTGGTCACCGTCGGCAGCTCTTCACGCAGGGCGTCGAGGTTCGTCCCCTCATAGACGTGCGCGGGGCGGATGATGTGGTACGGCATGCCGATGACTTCCATGATCGCCGGCTTCGCCCACTGCAGGTTGAAGACAACGGTCAGATCGTCGGCGCACTGAATATCCTGAACCGCGTTGAAGTGGACGCCGCGCGGGCTTCTGCGGAGGCCCTCGCTGGTGCGGACGGTGTCATACGACCACTTGACATCCGCGCAGGTCACCGCTCTGCCGTCAGTCCAGGTAATCCCGTCCCTCAGCTTGAACGTGACCTGGGCGCCGTCTGTGGAAATCTCCCAACTCTCGGCAAGGTCCGGCCTGAGCTCAAAGAAGGAGTTGTTCTGGAAATCGCTGATGGTTCCCCAACTCCGCGCGCGGATCAGCATGTTGTGCAGCGGGTGCATGGATGGGAACGCGACGCCGGCCGCCTCTTCCCACGTGCTGAAGGATGGGCCTTCCCGCGTGTAGGAGATGTTCAGGATTCCGCCGTACTGGGCGTCCGGGTCAAGCGGGATGCCGCTGACGGACTCGCCCATCATATCGTCATCGTGATCGTGATCATCATCCGGCACGGCCGTCGGCGAACTGCCCGGGATATTTTGAATTGGAATCTCTGTTGGCGGAACCGTCGTCGGGTCGGCGGTGTCCCCATTATCCGGCTCCTCGCCCGGGCCACATGCCGCGGCAAGAAGCGCCAGCATGGCCACCAGCCCGACAAGGAGCATTGTCCACCTGCTCATCGTCTTCATATCATCTCCTCCTCCCCACATCCCCATGTCAAGACGTGATTGAACGATTATGACTGCTGTCCTGCGTGTGTCAACCCTAGTAATCCGATGGTGTCAGCGCCCCTCGGCTGTTCTGGCCTTTGGCAGGTTCGGGTTTACGTTCATCTGCGCCGGCGGCCCGGCGCCTGGAGAGTCGCTGCGGGGCCAAAACGAGGGGAGAGCCCCCGCCCGTACGGGCGGGGGCTCTCCCCTGTTGTCTTGCCTTGGCAGATTCCGCGTCTGACGTTTGCCTGTGGCGGGTCCGGTTACCCGGAAAGCCACACGTGATCGTACCGGTACTGCGGGCCGTAGCCGGAGAGGTAGTTGAGCGCGGGCATGAAGCCTTCCACCTTGACGTTCGCCGCAGGAACGTACGAACTGTGGGAGACCACAACCTTGCCCACGTCCCTCAGCGCAAGCTCCATGGCGTCCCACGCCAACTGCTTCCGCTCCTCCGGATCAATTGTCCGGCTCATCTGATCCACCAGCGTGTCAAACTCCGTGCTGCTGTACCGGTTGTAGTTCCGGTCTGAGCCCGTGTAGAAGTGCTCATACAGCGTGACGTCAGGATCGATTCC
>JAAXGS010000140.1 GCA_012271225.1 Dehalococcoidia bacterium
GGGAGGAAGGCGGGCGTCTGAATCTCGCCGTGTCGGGTCATAAGGCTGCCGGTTCGCGGGCCGGGGGATCCGGTGAGCGCTCCGGGGCTGGTCAGGCGAAACTGCGGAGAGGCGGTCATGCCCGTCTGCGCAAACGCGGCCGGTCCGTTTACGCGGCCGTCAGAGCGGTGGTGAGGAGCAACGCCGTGAACAGGCCGCACAACAGGCTGTACGAGGCGGTCTTGAAACGACGCCGCTGCGTGGCCGGGCTGATGGACGGACGCTCGATCTGCGCCGTGCCCCAGATGTTGTACAGCGCAAATCCCCCCGCCAGCACCCAGTAAACCGGGCCCTGGGCCGTGGCGAATCCCAGCGCCGCCACAAGGACGAGCGCGGCGGCGGCCAGGGCGAGGAACGTGGGGCGCGCGCTGCGCCAGGCTGATCGAAGCGGAAAAATCCCAACGCCCGCCTGAAGATAGTCCGCGCGGTAGAACAGCATGATCGCCCACACGTGATGAATGACCCAGACGCCAACGAACGCGCACAGGAGCAGCAGCGCCGGACCGATTGCGGGATCCATCGCCAGCCAGCCGGTCGCAACGGGAGCGGCGCTGGAGACCCCGCCCAGAAAATGGGTGGCCTCCGTCTTGCGAAAGGACACGGCTGCCAGTGTGCCGACCGCGCCCGCCAGCGCCGCGAGTGGATGGACCATCAGGGCGAGAATGATCCCCCCGGCAACCCAGGCGGCACACCAGTACAGCCCCCGCTCTGCCGGCGTGATCCGGCCGCTCGGGATGCTCCGGCTCCGGGTGCGGTACATGCGGGCATCGAGAGCGCGGTCCAGATAGTTTGTCAGCCCGTTGCATCCGCCGCTGCCGAGAAAGACCGCAAGAGTGATCACGGCGATTCGGCCGGATTGCGCGGGGTCCGCGCCGGAGGCGATGACGGCGGACGCGGCGCCCAGAAAGGTCAGCAGAATTGTGACCCGCGGCTTGAGCAGCTCCCAATAGGCAAGGCCGCTCGCGCGGAGGGCGGAGCCGGAGATCGTTTGATTCAGCAACATCACCTCATCCTACGGCATGGCCGTGCGACGATAAAGCAAACCGCAGGCGTTCGGCCACACCCTGCCTGTATCCAAATGTGATATATTTAACGAATTGTAGGCACGTACCTAAGGGGGTTCGGTAGGACATGCGCAGGTCTCTTGTATACCTTGTTGGTCTTCTATTCATCGTCGGCTCACTCGCAGTGATCGCCTGTGGCGGCGACGGCGGCGGCAGCGGCAATACGGTCGCAATTTCAATGGATGACCAGGGCGGCACATACACCATGGTTGCCAGCCCCGCGTCAATCCCCGCCGGATCGGTGACGTTTGACATTGAAAACGTCGGTCTGATCGCGCATGAGTTCAAAGTGGTCAAGCTCAATGAAGCCGGAATGGCGGCAGACCTCGCCGACCTGCCCACGGAAGATAATCTAATCTTTGAGACAGTCGACATGGTCGACGGCGTCGGCACGATTCTCGGCAGCCTGCTTGAGGCCGACCTGCCCGCCGACGGCTCTGATGAACTCACTCTTGACCTCGAGGCAGGCGAGTACATGCTCCTCTGCAACGTGGCCACCCACTACGAGCTCGGCATGTGGAGCGAGTTCACCGTGACGGCGGCTCCCGCGGCATAGCGCGCAGCGCGCCATCAATTCGCTGCGCCGTCCCCGCGCCTCAGTCGAGGCGCGGGGACGTTTCTTTGCAGCGGCGGCGCGAGATCAGGAGCTGGCCTCTTTAGGGTTGCTCCGCGGCAAGCCTCTCCAGGTCCTCCGGCGTGCGAATCCCCCGCGCCGCCCGCAGAAACTCTCCCAGGGACCCTGAGCCGGCGCGGACGCGGATCAACTGCCCGTACACCGGGCTGATGACGCCGCCCGTTGGTGAATCGGCGTAGCTGCCGTGGAAGGCGAAATAGGCCTGGTTGATCTTGCGGATCGCGTAGCCGTGATTCTGAACAAGGTCCACCCGCCGCGCTTCCATGTACGCCTCCGCCTCGTCGATCTTCCCCTCTGCAAGCAGGGCCTCCGCTTCAGCGCGCGTCTCACGCATGAAATCGCCAAAGTCGAACGCGCCGCGTTGCCCGGCGCTCGGGGTTGGGCGCGCCTCCGGCACGCGGAACTCCGGCGCCGGGCGCCCCAGCGCAAGAGCCGCCGTCTCCAGCCCAATCATGTTGGCCACCGTTTCATTGATCGTCGTCATCTCCGTGCTTGCCCCGTAGGTCCGACCCAGCGGGTGGAAAAACAGGTAGTGGTGCACCCACTCATGGACAATCGTTGAGAGGGTGAACTCGAGTGTGGAGGTTGGCGTGACCAGGGCCGGGTACGTCCCCATGCCGCCGATTCGCGTGACAACCGCGGACAATCCCCGGGCCTCCATGACCCCTTCCAGCCTGATGACCTCCTCGGCGGAGATGTCAGGCCGCAGCGGGAGCGACACCATGAGATCGATCCGTTCCCGCGGCGACACGACAAGCACCCGGGGCAGTTCCTCCATGACAAACGACACCGGCGGAAAGACGATTTCCCCCAGCACGGGCGGGTCCATGACGAGCCCGGCTTCCCGCAGCGCCTGTTCAGTCAAGCTGCGCAGACCGCTCGTGGCGCGCGGCCGTATCGCGGCGAGTTCGTCCGCGATGGCGTCCGCGCGCGTCAGCGCATCGGCAGTGGCCTGGTCGCCGATGGACTGCGCCGCGAGAATGCGCGCTCCCTGGGCATTTGCCTCTCGAAGGCGGGCGGACGTCACAAAGTACTCGTCTATGGCCGCGGAGTCCGGCTGCGGCGCGCGCAGCGCGCCAACAATGTCAGGCGCATGCCGCAGCTCCCACACCACAATGTTGAAGGTGTCATGCGCAGCGGATGCCCGCACTGCGGCGATGACGTGTCCCGCCGGCGCGACGCAGCCGGGCAGCGCCGCAAGCGCGATGGGCAGAAACGCAATCGTCAGGATCAACCGGAGGGGCAACGCGCGGACGTGTCCCATGCGGTCAGTATAGGCGGCGGACGGCATGATTGAGACGCGGGGCGGCGTAGCATAGAATGATGCGTACATCCAACGGAGGCCAGACGGCGCGCCGTTGTTTTGGAGGAGGATCAGATGCAGGACTACTCGACACCGGACATTCGGAACATCGTGCTCTTGGGCCATAACGGCGACGGCAAGACAACCCTCACTGAGCGGTTGCTCTTTCGATCAGGCGCGCTGAGCCGGATGGGCCGGGTCGAGGACGGCACGACGGCCTCTGACCATGAGCCTGAGGAATCGCGGCGCGGCGGCTCGGTCAACCTCTCCATCGTGCCCGTTGAATGGAGCGGCAGGAAGATCAACCTGCTTGACGCGCCCGGATACATGGACTTCATCGGGGAGATGCTCAGCGGCCTTCTCGTTGCCGATACCGCCGTCATCGTCGCCGATGCCTCCACGGGCTTGCAGGTTGGCACGGACATGGGCTGGCGGCGAGCAGCGGATCACGGACTGCCGCGCGCCCTTGTCCTGACAAAGATGGATCGGGAGAACGCGGACTACGATGCCGCTCTGGCATCCGCGCGCGGCCGCTACGGCTCCGGCTGCGCCCCCGTCCTTGTCCCCATGGGCGCGGGCGACTCCTACCGCGGGGTCGTGGATGTCCTCAGTGGAACCGCCTACCTTGAGGATGGAACGACGGCAGAGGCGTCCGCTGACATTGGCGTGGATGTTGAGGCGTACCGGGAGCAGGTCGTCGAAGCCGTTGCGGATTCCGATGACGATCTCGCCACCAAGTACCTTGAGGGCGAGGAGATCAGCAGCGAGGAATTGATCGCCGGCCTGCGCCGCGGCATCGCGTCACAGAGCGTTTTCCCCGTGCTTGGCATCTCCGCTCTGGCCGGCGCCGGAACGGACGCGGCGCTGAACGCGCTTGCTGACCTGATGCCGAGCCCGGCGGATGCCCGCGCGCCTGAGGGCCGGGACTCGTCGGGAGCGGCGGTGTCCATGACGCCGGACCCGGACGGCCCGCCGGCGGTCCGGATCTTCAAAACGACGGCGGACCCGTTCGTCGGCAAGCTATCGTACTTCCGCGTGTACTCCGGGACCATTCGCACCAACAGCCAGGCATGGAACACGGCGCACAATCAGCAGGAGCGCGTCGCGCAGGTTATTGTGCCCATCGGCAAGGATCACGTGAACGTGGAGAGCCTGGCCCCGGGCGATATTGGCGCCGTTGCCAAGCTCACCGTCTCCCGCACGGGCGATACGCTGTCGACCCGTGAGGCCGGGTTGACCCTGCCCTCCATTGAGTTTCCGGAGCCGATATTCAGCGTCTCCGTGGAGCCGAAGACCAAGGCGGACCTTGACAAGATGGGCGCGGCCATCGGGCGGCTCCTTGAGGAGGACCCCAGCCTGACGATGAGCCGCGAGAGCGATACGCATGAGGTCATCGTGTCCGGGCTGGGCGATTCACACATTGACGTTGCCGTGCAGAAACTGCATCGCAAGTTTGGCGTGGATGTGGAGGTCGGCGTTCCCAAGGTCCCCTATCGGGAGACGATTCGCATCGCCACGCGCGCGGAGTACAAGCACAAGAAGCAGACGGGCGGCCATGGGCAGTACGGGCACGTGGTTCTTGAGCTCGCGCCGTTGGATCGGGGAGAGGGCTTTGAGTTTGGGGAGCGCGTTGTTGGCGGCGCGGTGCCCAAGAACTTCATCCCGGCCGTTGAGAAGGGCATCCGGGATACCCTGCCGGGCGGCGCGATGGCCCGCTATCCCATCGTCGATGTGCGCGCCGTGCTGGTGGACGGCAGCTACCACTCCGTGGATTCCTCTGAGATGGCGTTCAAGATCGCGGCGGCGACCGCGCTGCGGCAGGGCATTCAGCAGGCGCAGCCCGTCCTGCTTGAGCCGGTGATGGCGGTGGAGGTTGTCACGCCGGACTCATTCACCGGAGATGTGATCGGCAACCTCAACGCCAAGCGCGCCCACGTTCAGGGCATGAATACGGAGAACGAGGTCACCACCGTTCAGGCGGAGGCGCCGATGGCGGAGATTCTGCGCTACGCGACGGAGCTCCGCTCCATGACGCAGGGACGCGCGTCATACACCATGCGCTTCTCCCACTATGAGGAGGTTCCGGCCCATCTGACCCAGAAGATTGTTGATGGGAGCGGCGCGGGCTAGCGCGTCCCTGACGGTTTCTGAGGACGGTTTTCAGCGCCACGGGGTGTATCGACAGGGCGCGGCGCTTTCTCTACGGACAAAAAAAGGAGACAGAAAGAGGGGGCGGAACCCATGCGGGTTCCGCCCCCTGCCCTTTCGATGCGTTCCTGAGCGCCGTTCGGGGCGGATCAGCCCTCCATGAGCTTGCCGACCTCCTCAATGAGCGCCGGCAGCACCTGCTTGTAGTCGCCAACCACGCCAAAGCGCGACTCGGTGAAGATGTTGGCCTCCGGATCACGGTTGATGGCGACAATGTTCTTGGAGCCGGAGCAGCCGGCCATGTGCTGGCTCGCCCCGGACAGCGCGATGGCAAAGTAGAGATCGGGCGAGACAACGCGCCCCGTGATGCCGATCATCAGGTCCTGCTCGCAATAGCCGGAGTCGGTTGCCGCGCGCGTCGCGCCAACCGTCGCGGCCGGGAGCAGCGTGGACAGCTTGTAGAGTTCGTCAAAGCCGTCCTTGTCCCCCATTCCGCGCCCGCCGGTGACAACGATTGACGCATCCTCGAGTCGGATGCCCTCGACCTGCGCGTCCTCATGCTTGACGAAACGGGAGCGGACGGTGGAGGCGTCAAGCCCCGCGTCCACGTTGACGACCTGTCCGGAACGGCCGCCCTGCGACTCCGCCCCGTCGTACGCCTTCATGTGCACCGTCGCGATGGCAGGCATTTTGGGGAAGGAGACAACCTGCCGGAACTGCCCGCCGGCGACGGAGCGCGCAGCCTGCAGCTGCCCGTCGACAATGTTCAGCCCGGAGGTATCCGATGCGATGCCCGTCTGCAGCCGCACCGCCAGATAGGGCCCCAGATCACGCCCGTTCGGCGTGTGGCCAATCAGAATGATGCGCGGGTTCGCCTGCTGCGCCACCGCGATGACGGCGGGCGTGTACGTCTCATTCAGATAGTTTGTGAACTGCTCTCCGTCGACGACGTAGACCGTGTCCGCGCCGAGGTCGATCACGTCCTGCGCGCGCGCCGACACGCCGCTGCCGATCAGGGCTGCGGAGATCGGTTCCCCCAGGTCCGCGGACAGTCCCTGCGCCGCCGTGATCATCTCATTGGTGATTGACCGCAGCGTCCCGTCGACGCCCGTCTCCCCGATAACAAGAATGCCGCTCTCACCGGCCATATGCTGATACTCCTTTCCGGTGGCTCCTCTGCTTTACACAGGTCTCACATCTACCAGGTTGTCTGTTGTCGGGTTCTTCTTCTCCGGAAGTTGCCATAGACGGGCGTTCTCTTCCGCCGTGGCGGGTACTTCATCCGGCGCAGCTTGTCTTTCATGTGACTCAACAGCATCGCCTGCCCAAGGAAGATCACAATTCCAAAGAGGGCGACCCACTTGAGCCATTCCTGTCCCGTCTGATTGCCGAGGAGCCCCCAGCCGAGGATCCAGAGAAATGGGAACACCCATACTACGAACCAGATGAAGAGCAGCCCGGGAAACGTATTGTCATACCATATGTAGAACTTCTCGTATCTCCGCCAAAAGTCGCTCGGCCTGTTGGCCGCGTCCTCTCGCAGGGCATGCTTCTGCAGAGGCGTCAGCATCCGGCCCGCCGCCTCTTGTTTCGACAACGGTGGCTCCGCGTGGCGCATCGGCTAGATCAGCCGTTCCTCTCGCAGTCGGAGCGCGAGAGCCTTTGCCGCCTCCGCGGGGCTTTCACCCTCGATCATCTCGACGTTGGCGGATTTCTCCGGCGCGAACAGGTCTACAACAGCCGTGAACGGATCGGCGGCGCTCATGCCGTCGAGGTCTGCCTTGCCCCACACGGTCGGCTGCACACGCCGCGCCGCCATGATGCCGCGCATTGTGGCGTAGCGGGGCTGTCCAAGCTCATTGGACACGGTGACGAGCGCGGGCAGCCGCGCGGCGACGGTGTCAATGCCGTCGTCCACGATCCGGTCGATCTGCACCTCATCGCCGTTCGCCTCAATGGCGATGGCGTTTGTGAGCACGGGGATGTCGAGGATTGCCGCGAGCGCCGTCGCGACGATGCCCTGGTCAAGGTCGGATGACTGCCGGCCGGACAGGATCAGGTCGAACTCGCCGATGTTGCGGATTGCCGCGGCGAGGGCGGCGGCAACGGTGACGGGATCGCCGTTGGGCAGATCCGGGTCCTGAACCAGATAGAGATCGTCCGCGCCCATCGCCAGTGGCCGCTTGATGACATCAAGGACGTGGTCCTCGCCGAGGCTGACCACGCTGACCGTCGTGTCGGACACGGCGTCCTTCACGCGCAGCGCCGCCTCCGTGGCATAGGTATCGTAGTCGCTCACGGCGGCGGGCACGCTGGCGGCCACGGCCACCTTCTTGTTGGCGCGGTCCGCCGTGAAGGAACTCTGGGGCGCCTCAGGGTCCGGCACCTGCTTGACGGTAACGATGATGCGCATGCATACCCCCACATGATTTTTGACGGGAATCCCTCCAACTAAGGAGGCGCCACAACTGCTAGCATTCTACAGCATTCTACGGGATTGAGTGTCAAGGCGCGGGGATGCGGCGCCTGCAACGCTGACGCCCGCCGCATTCCCGTACAGGCCGCGCCCCGTGCTATACTCCGCCAAAGGCTTCACATACCACGGGCAGGAGGGGCGGCACCGTGACCCCTGAGAAGGAATTTCTCTGGCAGATAGGCGATCTCAAGTGGATCCTCTTCACACTTGCAGCGATAACCGTCGCCTACATCTTCTATCGCCTCTATGAGCGGGCTCAGCTGTGGAAGCTGGGCCAACCGGCAGACCGACTCGGCAATCCCGTCACGCGGGGCATCGCCTTTGCCCGCCTGATTGCGACGCAGGGGTACGGCCATGAGCGGTTCATGCGCGACAGCTACGGCGGCCTCATGCACCTCCTCATTTTCTGGGGCGCGTCGATGCTCTTTCTCGGCACCACCGTCGGAACGATTGAGGAGGAGATTCTCTACCCGCTTGCGCATCGAGACGTCCTGACGTGGCCCATCGGCAACTGGTATCTGTACTCGTCGCTGGCGTGGGACCTTGGGGGCCTGATGGCGCTCGCGGGCCTGACGATGGCGATCTTCCGCCGCTCCGCCATTCAGAAGCCGCACTCGCCCGGTCTGCTGGATGACAAGATCATCCTCACGCTGGCCATCATTCTCGTTTTTCAGGGCTTCGCGCTGGAGGGCCTGCGTCAGCTTGGGCAGACATCCTTCGGCATTGAGTATCTGGACCATCGGGACTGGGCGCTCTGGTCGCCCGGCGGTTTTGCCTTTGCCGCATTCTTCTATGAGGCGCTCGGCATCCGGGCCGATGTGGCGGAGACCATGTATCGCGGGCTCTGGTGGGCACATTCGGCCACGGTGCTGGGCGCTCTGCTCTACGCCGCCGCCACCCTGTCCAAGTTCAGCCACACGTGGATCTCCCCCGCCAACTGGTTCTTCCGCAGCCTGGAGCCGCGCGGCACGCTGCAGGCCATACCCAATCTGGAGACGCGTGAGTCCTTTGGCGCGACAACCCTGACGGACTTCACGTGGAAGCAGCTCATGGACGGCGACGCGTGCACCCGCTGCAGCCGCTGCACGGACAACTGCCCCGCCAACCTGACGGGCAAGACCCTCTCACCGATGATGGTCATCCAGAACCTGAAGGGGTATGTGAGTTCCTACGGCGAGGCGCTGTACAAGGCGGGCGGCGATGAGTCGCGCGTCTCCGCCGACCTGATCAAAGCCCCGGCGGGAGAGGTGGTGGAGGAAGAGGACCTCTGGTCATGCGTGACGTGCGGCGCGTGCATGGAGGCCTGCCCGGTCTTCATTGAGCACGTCCCGACCATCGTGGAGATGCGCCGCGCGCTGGTTATGAATGAAGGACGGGTGCCGGAAACGGCGGAGGCGGCTCTGAGAAGCCTTGAGACGCGCGGCCATCCGTGGAGCGGCATGAGCCGCACCCGCACGGAATGGACGGAGGGACTGGACGTCCCGCTGATGTCCACCGTGGAAAACCCGGAGGAGATTGAGGTTCTCTATTGGGTGGGCTGCGCCGCGTCAATGGAGGACCGCTCCATGCGCATCGCCCGCGCCACGGGGCGCATTCTCGCCAGGGCGGGCGTCAAATTCGCCATTCTGGGAGATGAGGAGTCCTGCACGGGTGATCCTGCCCGCCGCATCGGCATGGAGTACCTCTTTCAGGTTCAGGCCATGCAGAACGTGGAGACGCTTGACCGCTACGGCGTCAAGACAATCGTCACCACCTGTCCGCACTGCTTCAACACGCTTGCCAATGAATACCCGCAGTTTGGCGGGCGGTATCAAGTGATGCACCACACGCAGTATCTGCAGAGCCTTGTGGCGTCCGGACGCCTGACGCTGGAGGCATCCCGGAATGACGCCGCGTTCGGCACGGTCACCTACCATGATCCCTGCTACCTTGGCCGCCATAACGCGGTCTATGACGCGCCGCGAGAGGTTGTCGGCAGCATCCCGGGGATCGATCGTGTGACGGAGATGGGAATGCATCGGAATCGCGCGTTCTGCTGCGGCGCGGGCGGCGGGCATATGTGGATGGAGGACGGCCCGGGCAATGAGAAGATCAATCACCGCCGCACCCGCCACGCCATCGAGGCCGGCGCGGACGTGATTGCGACGGCCTGCCCGTTCTGCGCGCAGATGTTTGAAGACGGCGTTCGTGTCACCGGACAGGACGAGACCATGCGCGTGCTGGACCTCTCTGAGATGATCATTCAAACCATGGATGAGCCGGAGGCGGAAACCGCGGGCGAACCGGAGCCCGGCGGCGGCACGGAGTCGCAGACTCCGAGTGAGCCGGAGCCCGCCGCCGAAAGCGCTGAGACACCCTGATCCTCACTGTCACGCGCGGTCCGTCCAGAACAGGCGGATACGCCCGCTGCCACGGCGCTGTTGCGAATTCGACCATATCCGCGCGGTCTGCCGGGGAAAGATTGGGCGCTTGTGGACCGCCGTACCGTTGCGGAAGCAACCGCTTATAATGAATGACACTGTGAATACGTTCACCCAATTCCCTGATCAGCACAGAGGCGGAGCGTAGCGTGCGCATTCCGCGCGTCCTGCGCTATCAGCGCCAGCCACGCCGCGAGGGCGACAGTGAGCTTGAAGAGTTGCTGCGGCCGTTCCGTGAGCTTTTCGCGCGCCTCGGCGGCAGGGACGGCAACGAGCAGAACGGCGGGCGAGGACAGGACGGCGGAGGATCGGGCCGCCCGTCGGCGTCGGTGCCCGGGCCGCGTATCTTCGGCGTCATCGCCATCCTGCTTGCGCTTGTCTGGCTGGGGTCCGGGATCTACATCGTCAACCCCGGGGAAGTCGCCATCGTCAGGACGTTTGGCGCATGGAATGGCGCACAGCAGTTGGAAGGGCTTCACTGGCGCGTGCCGTGGCCGGTGCAGCGCTCTGATGTCCTCAGCGTGCAGCGCGTTCAGAACATGGAGCTTGGGTTCCAGAGCATCGGGGACATCGGCTCCGGACTGGGCGTCAGGGAGAATCCGGGGGAATCGCGGATGATCACGGGCGACGAGAACATCGTTCACGTCCAGCTTGTTGTTCAATACCGGATCCGCGACCCCGCCGCGTTCCTGTTCAAGGTCAAGGACCCCACCGACCGCCCCGACGGGGCAACGCTGCGCGACGCCACGGCGTCCGCCCTCCGTCAGGTTGTCGGGCAGCGTCCTATCGATGACGTTCTGACCACCGGCAAGGACGCCGTTCAGGTGGAGACGCAGGCTCTCCTGCAGCGTTTGCTGGACGACTATGAGACGGGGCTGCAGGTGGTCAACGTTCAGCTGCAGGACGTGCAGCCGCCGGATGAAGTGCAGGACGCCTTCAAGGACGTGATCAGCGCCCGGGAGGACAGGGCGCGGTTCATCAATGAAGGACAGGCGTACCGAGAGGACATTGTGCCGAGGGCGCGCGGTGAGGCGGCGCGGGTTGAGCAGGCCGCGGAGGCGTTCAAAGTGGAGCGCATACGCGAGGCGACGGGACAGGCCAACCGGTTCATCTCCCGGTTGGCGGAGTACCGCAACCATCCGGAGGCCACACGCCAGCGGCTCTATCTGGAGACGATGCAGCGGATACTGCCCAACGTCAAGGTCATCGTTGTGGATGAGGACATCGGCTCCAATATCCTGCCGTTCCTTCCGTTGGATGATTCGGGACCATCGGGAGGCTAGGCATGCAGCGGGGATCCATTTTCGCCTTCCTGCTCCTGGTCATCGCCGGACTGATTGTGATCAGTCAGAGCGCCTACATCGTGGATGAGACGGAACAGGTCATCATCACGCGGCTGGGTGAGTACCGCAAAGAGGAAGTCCATCCGGGTCTCAAGTTCAAGACGCCGTTCCTTGAATCGGCCCACCGCATAGAGAAGCGCCTTTTGCGGTTCGACTCGGCGCCGTCCGAGTTCCTGACCGCGGAGAAAAAGGCGCTCATCGTCGATTTCTATGCCCGCTACCGCATCATCAACGCGCGGCAGTTCTTTGAGGTTGTCCGCACGGAGTTACAGGCGGGGGGGCGGCTTGAGGCGATCATTTCCTCCGAAATTCGCGAGGAGGTCGCGACGCATGATCAGATTGAGGTCATTCGTGACCAACGCGAGGCGCTGATGCGGAACGTGACGGAGCGCAGCGATGTCAAGGCGCGCGAGTTCGGCATGTCCGTGGTTGACGTGCGCATTGTGGGCGCCGATTTCCCGCCTGAAGTGGCCACCAGCGTCTATGACCGCATGCGCAGTGAGCGGACGCGCATTGCCAACCGCTTCCGCGCGGAGGGCGATGAGGAGAAGGCGAAGATCGAGGCGGAAGCCGATCTTGAGCGCGCCCAGATCCTCGCGCAGGCGAATGAACTCGCGCAGACAATTCGGGGTGAGGGCGAGGCGGAGGCCATCCGCATTCAGGGCGAGGCCATCGACACCGACCGCGAATTCTATAATTTCGTCCGCACCCTTGAGGCATACGAAACCTCCGTGGAAGAGGGGACGACGCTTGTCCTGCCGCTGGACTCAGACTTCTATCAGTTCCTGACGGACATCTATCCTGTCGGTGATGAGCGCCGCACGGAATAGCCCGCGCTACACCACTCTGTCTCCCGCGCGCCCGCCGTTATCCCCCGCCCCGCTCGCCGTTCCCGCGGGGCAGTCCGGCAGCAGCGAGCATGACTCGCACCGCGGACGCTGCGCCCTGCAGATGTCCTTGCCGTGCGCCACAAACAGCGCGTGATATTCGTTGTACAACCGTGCGTCGCGCGGGAGCGCCGCATGAAACAGCGCCTGCACCGCGTCATAGGTCGCCCGCTCATCCGGCTGGATGACGCCAAGCCTGCGCAGGATGCGGATAGTGTACGCATCGACGACAAAACTCGGCAGGTTGCCCGCGTAGAGCAGCATGGAGTCCGCCGTCTCCGGCCCCACGCCGTGCAGCATGAGCAGCTCATCGCGCAGCTCATCGAGAGGGCGAGAGCGGAAGAGCGCCTCGATATCGTCGCCGTGAGCGCCCAGATATTCTCCAAGCGCCCGCAGTTTGCGCGCCTTGGCATTGAAGTAGCCCGATGGGCGAATGAGCGCCGCCAACCGCTCGAGGGGGAGCGCGCGCAGCGCGCGGGGTGAGAGGGCGTCCGCCTGGCGCAGGGCCGTAATCGCGCGCTCCACGTTTGCCCAGGCCGTGTTCTGCGTCAGGATGGCGCCAACCATGACCTCAAACGGCGTCTCGCCGGGCCACCAGTGTTGCTCTCCATACGCGGCGAACAGGCGCGTGTAGAGATCGCCAACAGTGACGGTCATTGCCGCTCTCCCTCGTGCGCGTCCGGGGCGGCTGCCCTTGCGGACTGCGCCTCTAGCGCCAGCCGGCGTCCAAGCTCCCGCGCCTTCTGCAGCGCCTCCGGCCTGGCAAGGACATCCGTTGCGCGAATCAGTCCGGGAACAAGGAGCCGCGCCGCTTCCCGGAAGTGAATGCTGACCAGCCATGAGCGCGTCGCCTGCACCGCGCCGTCGAACTCTGTCGCATCGCCCCGTTCAGCCGTTCCGAGGATGAGCGCCCTGCCCGCGTCCCGTCCCGGCCGCAGGTGTTGGCGCAGGACATACTTGCGTATCCACAGGGGCTGCGTGCGATCGTAAAAAGCCTTTGTCTGCGCGGGAACGCCGCGGAACGTGATGGGAAAAGCGATGTAGATCAGGTCCGCCGCGCGCAGTCGGGCGTACAGCCCCTGCATATCGTCCAGCACCGTGCAGACGCCGGTCGGCATACAATCCTCTGATTGCGGGCAAATGCAGGGGCTGATGGCGAGGTCACGCAGACGCAGCAGCTCCGTCGCTGCGTCAACCTCCCGCGCCCCGGCCAGCGCATGGGCAAGCAGCGTCTCGCTGTTGCCGCCGCTCCGTGGTCCGCCCGCTATCCCCAACACTGAAATCGTCACGCATGGATTATAGGCTG